>JBFXAN010000016.1:0-63064 GCA_050184225.1 Dehalococcoidia bacterium
TGTTGTGCTGTCGGTGGCAGGGGCGCTGGAGTGACGGTTGGACCCCTCCCCCGGCCCCTCCCCCCGCTGCCGCGCGGAGAGGGGCCGGGGGAGGGGTCCGTTTCCCTACTTTGACACCCCCCCACCCCCTCCCTAGACTATGGGTAAGAACCCCTGCGCAACGTCGCGCTTCGGCTCCGCCGGAGTGTTGCGCCCCGGTGATGACCGATGTCCCATCCGCGTGATGACGCCGCCTTGGCGTTCGACGCTTGGCTCTCTCCAATCAGGCATCATTGGTATGTGGCCGGCTCGCCCACGGCACCGATGTGGTGGGCGATTGGCGGCGTTGTGCCCCCATAGAAAGCTAGGGTTGCCTGATGTCGATTCGTAACGCGTTGAAAGAGATCGTCGATCCCGGACAACCGCTCCGGTCCGCCGAACTGGCCCGGTTGACCAAACTGACCGATGACGAGCGTCGGGAGTTCGCCGAAACCTGGCCCAATGTACCGGTCGAGCGGCGGCGGCAGGTGCTCGAACAACTCATGGACCTGGCCGAAGACAACGTCGAGTTTGATTTCGATGTGATCTTCTTCGAGGCGCTGGACGACAGCGACCCGGCGGTCCGGATCAGCGCCGTGCGCGGGCTATGGGAGCACGAGCACCGCGATGTGATCCCCCGGCTGATCGGGTTGGTTCAAGATGATGAGAACGCCGCCGTTCGCGCCGAGGCCGCGCTGGCACTGGGCCGGTTCGTCATGCTTGGCGAGTTCGAAGAGGCGCGCCCCCGCGACGTCGAGGCGGTCACGGACGCGCTCCGCCGCGTGGTCGCCGATCCGGCCGAAGCGGTCGAAGTGCGTGGCCGTGCCGTCGAGTCGCTCGGCGCGTCGAGCCAGCCGTGGGCGCGCGATATCATCCACGACGCCTACGACAGTGGTGATCCGCGCCTGATGACGTCGGCGGTGCACGCGATGGGGCGCAGTGTCGATAGCTACTGGCTCCCCACGATCATCGACGAACTGCAGAACGACGATCCGGAGATCCGGTATGAGGCCGCCTCCTCCGCCGGCATGATCGAAGACGAAGAGGCGGTCCCCTATCTGGTCGACATGGTTGGTGATGAAGACTCCGATGTGCGGGAGCAGGTGCTGATCGCGCTCGGTGCGATCGGCGGCGAAGAGGCGATCGAGGCGCTCCGCGAGCAGACGAACTCACCCGACGAGCGCACACGCGAGGCGGCGATGCAGGCGCTGGAGGAGGCCGAGTTCGGCGATGACCCGCTCGGCTTCCAGGGGTAGGTGCGACCAACGTGAGGCGCAACGGCCGGCGGCTGGCAATTGAAGATCTCGTCTCGGCGGGCGGCATCGTCTATCGACATGGACCGGCCGGCCCTGAGGTCGTGCTCTGTGGCCGGCCGTCGCGCGGCCTCTGGGCGTTGCCGAAGGGGACGCCGGAGCGTGCCGAAACGCTGGAGCAGACGGCGCTCCGCGAGGTGTCGGAGGAAACCGGCCTCGAGGTGGACATCGAGCGCAAGGTTGGCGAGATCGAGTATTGGTTCACCCGCGCCGAGGTGGGCAAGCGCTTCCGCAAGCGCGTGCATCACTATCTGATGCGGCCGGTCGGTGGGGATACCGCTAATCACGATCACGAGTACGATGAGGTTCGATGGTTCCCGGTGAGTGAGGCAAAACGTCGCCTGACCTTTTCCGACGAAGTCGACATGCTGGACAAGGCGGTGACGTTGATCGAGCAGCGCCCGGAGGGGGAGCATGACGACCGTTGATGATCTGATCGCCGAGGGTACGTTGATCCGCCTGCGCCGCAAGCGCCTGGACGACGCGGAAGATGACTACAACTGGCGATGTGACCCGGAACTTGCCCGCTTCGACGCCGCCGCGCCGCTACGCTCGTCGTTTGACGATTTCTTCACAACCTTTCGCGACGAACTGCGGTTGCCGAGCCCGTTCCGGCGGGTGCTGGCCGTGGAGGACTACGACGGCCACCACATCGGCAACGTCATGTACTACAACATCGACGAACGCCGCGGCGAGGCCGAGCTTGGCATCACGATCGGCGACAAGCGTTACTGGAACCAGGGGTACGGCACGGATATCGTCCGCACTTTTCTCACGTACCTCTTCGCCGAAGCGAACATGCGCCGCATCTACTTGAACACGCTCGACTGGAATGTCCGTGCCCAGCGTGCCTTTCAGAAGGCGGGATTCCGCACCTGCGGCAACAACCGGCGCGGCGCTCACGCCTTCGTTACGATGGAAGCTCGGCGCGAGTGGATACTTGAGGGCAACGCGTAATCACGCCTGTCAAGATGTGGGCGCGGGGTAACGGACCGGAAGTGAACCACAGAGACGCAGAGGCACAGAGATTTCTCGTTGAAGGACTCTGTGCCTCTGCGTCTCTGTGGTTCAAGTCTCCGACCACCTTTAGAGCAGGAGTCCTCTATGCGCAGTGTCCGCCTGGGCCGCACGGGCCTGAAGGTTACACCGATCTGCCTGGGAACGATGACGTTCGGTAACCAGGCGGATGAGGCGACCGCCCACGAGATCATGAACCGGGCGCTCGACGGCGGCGTCACCTTCTTCGACACGGCCGATGTCTATCCTCAGGGTTCGGAAGCGGTCGGCCGCACCGAGGAGATCATCGGTACCTGGCTCCCCCGCCACCGCCAGGAGATCGTGCTCGCGACCAAATGCGTCGGCCGGATGGGTACCGGCGCGAACGATGCCGGCGCCAATCGCCGCCACATCATCGCCGCCGTTCACGCCAGTCTGCGCCGGTTACAGACGGAATGGATCGACCTCTACCAGTTGCACAGCTTCGACCCCTCGACGCCGCTGGATGAGACGCTTCGGGCGCTCGACGATCTCGTCCGTGCCGGCACGATCCGCTACATCGGCTGCTCGAACTTTGCCGCCTGGCAGTTGAGCAAGGCACTGGGTATCAGCGAGCGGCTGGTTATTGCCCGGTTCGACTCGATTCAGCCGCGCTATAATCTCATCTTCCGCGAGATCGAACGGGAAATCCTGCCGCTCTGCACCGACCAGGGCGTCGGCGTGATCGTCTATAATCCGCTGGCGGGAGGGCTGCTCACCGGCAAGCATCCGCGCGAGGAGCCGCTCGAAGGAACGCGGTTCGCCATCTCCGATATGTACCGCGAGCGCTATTGGAACACGCGCAATCACGAGGCGGTGGATCGCTACGCCGACCTCGCCCGTCGTGATGGTATCGACCCGGTGACGTTCGCCGTCTCCTGGGTGCTGACACAACCGGCTGTCACGTCGGCGATCGTCGGCGCCTCCCGACCGGAACAGCTCGCGGCGACGCTGGCCGCGGTCGATGTGCGTCTGGACCAGCAGACGCTGCAGGAGTGCGACGCGATCGCGGCGGAGATGGGCTATCCGTATGGCGCATTCGTCCGATGAGGCGAGCGGGATGAACATAGCGCGGTTCAAGCTGCGGGCGATGGCTGAAGCCCGCTGGCGCGGCGACGTTTCGCCACACTTCGAGTCGATGATGTGGCGGCTGGAGAACGCGATCGAGACGCTGCCCGACCACCCGATTGACGGCGGTAAGCCGTGGCCGCCAACGTCGCTGACCACACCGACGGTTCCCCGATTCCGGTATTCGCCGCTCCGGCCCGGCGATAACCTGACCGAAGCGGGCGCAGGATCGATCGCTCAGGCGGTCGCTGCCGGTGTCGTTTCGATGACCGAGGTCGTGGCGGCATTCCTCGAACGGTCGGCGCGGCTGGACCCGATCCTGCACGTGTGGGCGGCGCTGGACGCCGAGCGCGCTCGTGCTACTGCCCGTCGGCATGACGAGGGATTCGCGGCCGGCGCAGCGACCGGAGGGCTCCTCGACGGAGTGCCGATCGGGGTGAAGGACATCTTCAACACAGCGGCGTATCCGACAGCGGCAAACAGCCGGGTGCCGCCGGCATTTGTCGAGCGTGAGGACGCGATCGCCGTGTCGCGCCTCGCGCGCCAGGGGGCGCTGGTTCTGGGAAAGACGGCGACAACCGAATACGCCTACGCCGATCCGTCTGAGGCCCGCAACCCCTGGAACACGGCCCACACACCGGGCGGTTCGAGCAGCGGCTCTGCGGCTGGTGTCGCCGCGCGGCTCTTTCCGGCGGCGCTCGGCACGCAGACAGCGGGGTCTGTCATCCGCCCGGCGGCGTTCTGTGGCGTCGTTGGGTTCAAACCGACGATCGAGCGGATCGCCCGCACGGACGTCGTGCCGCTCGCCGTGTCCCTCGATCATGTGGGCACACTGACGCGCAGCGTGGCAGATGCGGCGCTGCTGTATCGCATGATGGCAAACGCCGTCGAAGACCCTCCCTGGCCGGAGGCTACGTTCGAAACCCTTCGGCCGCGCTTTGCCTTCTGGCCCGACCTGCTTCAGGATCACACCGATGAGGCAACCTGGCTGGCGTTGCGAGAGGCGGCCACCAAACTTGAGCGTGCCGGTGCCGAGATCACGCTCGTTACCGGTGATCTCGATTTCAACCATTCACAAGGCTTCTGGAAGGATGTGCTCGCCACGCACACGATCATCATGGCGGCGGAGGTCGCGGCGCACCACCTCCAGTCGCACCCCGATGCGATTCACGACCTCGGCCCGCGCCTGCGCGCGATGGTCGAGGCCGGCGCGCTCGTGCCGCCACAACTGCTGATTCAGGCACAGGAACGGCGCTGGGCGTACTGGCAGCATTGGCACGAGATCAGCGAAGCCCGCACCTACGACGCCGTGATCGTGCCGTCCGCGCCGAGCACAGCGCCGGAGGGCCTGGACTTCACCGGCGATCCATCGCTCAACGCGCCGTGGACGTTGCTCGGCGTGCCCGCGATCACGATCCCGATCGCGCTGGCAGAGAACGGTCTGCCGCTCGGCATGCAGATCGTCGCACCATACGGCGCGGACGCCCGCCTGCTGACGGTGGCGGATTGGTGCGAAAAGGTGATCGACTTCCGCGAGAAGCCTCAACTGTGAGCGTACGTTTGAGACTCCACCAATGGTCTTCCTTGTCATCCTGAGCGCCAGCGAAGGATCTCGAAGGTCAGACTGCGTCCGCGATCCTTCGCTGGCGCTCAGGATGACACTGCAGGCAGCGTGTTTCATTTCGCCGGCGCGTCGCGCAGCATCGCCGGGCAGCGTTCGATGGCCTTGCGGATGCCCTCCGGCACGCGCACCGGGCGACCGCGCTCGCGGTCGACGAAGGCGAACGCCGTTTCCCCGGTGAAGAGGAGTGTGCTGTCTGTCTCGCGGCGGCCCTCATAGCCGATCGTGATCTGCGCCTTCCGCAGCGAATCGACGAAGACGGCGATCTGGATCACGTCGTCGAACCGTCCGGCGGCGAGAAAGCGGGCGCCGATTGACGTAACGATCATCGCCTGCCCGGCCTCGTCGATCTCGCGGTACTCGAAGCCGAGCCGGCGAAATGCCTCTGTCCGCGCCTCTTCGAACAGCTCGAAGACGCGGCCGTGAAAGACCGAATTGATCAGGTCGGAGTGGTACATCCGCAGCCGCACGCGGCTGACGTTCGGTGGGAGCGCGCCGGTCATATGCCACGGTCGGGGGCGAGCCCGCGGATCTCGGCATCGACCAGCGTCTCGGCGAGGTGGTCCACATCTTCCCAGGAAAACTCGGTCAGCGTCAGCCGCAGCGACACCAATCCGTGGATCGCGGCCCAGAGGATCTGCGCGACGACATCGGGGTTCATGCGGCGAAACTCACCGCGTTCCATCGCGGCGATCACGCAACTGCGAAAGATGCTATAGGCATGCTCGCCGGATTCGTCGCTCGCGTTGCGGCGGGCGAGCTTCGGCCGGAACATGAACATCACCTGATAGGACTCCGGCTGCTCCAGTCCCATCTGCGCGTAGCTCAGCAGCATCTCCCGCACGGCCGCCGCGCCCTCGTGCGTCTCGCGGATCGCCCGCAGCCGCTCCGTCAGACGGGTAAAGTCCTCATGGACGAGCGAATAGAGCAGGTCATCCTTGTCGGCGAAGTAGCCGTACACGGTGCCGAGGCTGTACTCCGCCCGCTCGGCCACCCGCCGGATCGTCAACCCGTCGTACCCCTCCCGCGCCAAGACCTCCCGTGCCGCGTCAATCAACGCCAACCGGACACTATCCCGGTCCCGCGTCCGCCGATGTGCAACCATCCTGCCGCCCTCTGCTTACCTGAACACTGTTCAGATCGTGCCGGACGCGTCGGTGGAGGTCAACGGCATTTTCAACCACAGAGACGCAGAGGCGCAGAGTTCTTGTGGTGAGGTTGTGAGATGCACCACTCCACCCGAACACTCTCTGCGCCTCTGCGTCTCTGTGGTTCAATTCGCCTCCGGTTATCCCGCCACCATTTCTTGCAGGAACTTGGCGCGGTCGGCGGGGGCGACAACCTGGCCGGGGCCGTTGGCGATGAAGTCGAGCAGGGTGGCGGCGAATTCGTCGGCCACGTCCTGCTGGATCATGTGGCCGGTGCGGTAGAAGACCTGAAGGGCGCAGTTGGGAATGCGCTGGGCGTCTTCGAGGTTGTCGGCGCGGAGGAAGTCGCGGTCGCCGACGACCATCAAGGTCGGCACGGCCAGCGCTGCCACCTGATCGCCGATGCGGAGTGACATCATCGAGTCGGCGGCGGAGTCGTAGGCGTCGTCCTGCCACTTGAGGTTGGACTCGATGCCGCGCTCGATCTGCTCGTCGGTGCGGGGCCGAACCATGAACGCCTTTGCCATCTGTCGTGCGAGCTCCTTGTTCTGACGGAGCACCTTCATCTGGGCGCGGAACTCCGGATTCATTCCCCGCGTGCCGTTCGACGAGATCGGCGCGACCAGCACCAGCCGGCGCAGGCGTTCGGGGTGGGTGACGGCGAACTGCATCGCTGTACCGCCGCCCATCGAGTGACCGACCAGGGTGAAGGTGTCGAGTCCCAGCGCCCGGGTGGCGAGATGAACGTCCTCGGCATACTGCGGCAGCGTGTAGCCCTGCCCCGGGCGGTCGCTCTCGCCGGCGCCGCGCAGGTCGATCGCGATCGCCCGAATATCCGACGGCAGCCGCGCGAACGTCTCTTCCCAATCGCGCAGGCTGCCCGTGTAGCCGTGGACAAAGACCACCGGCTCATCACCGGAACCCTGCTCGACATAATTCAAGCGAACATCACCGGCCTGAACGTACGGCATCGCTCATCCTCCATGTGATTCAAGGACGTTGGCAACAGACACACGGAGTCATGAACCACAGAGACGCAGAGGCGCAGAGAAGAAATAGAATCCTCTGCGCCTCTGCGTCTCTGTGGTTCAACCGGACTATCCGCGCGAGGGGAGCGCCACGGTGGCGGTGCCCGGCGTCGTCTTCTGACCCTGCGGATTCTCCGTCCAGATGTCGAGCTCGACCAGGTTCTCACCGTTCTCCTGGCGCTTGCCGGTGACGGTAGCGCGGAGCGTCATCTCCTGGGCGGGCAGGTCCATGCCGCGGTAGCTGACGCCGTAGCGCTTGATCTTGCCGTCGTAGCGGACCCACTCCCAGAGCAACCGGCCGAGCAGCGCGTGCTTGAGCGCGCCGTGGACGATGATGCTCTGCAGGCCCGTCGACTTGGCAAACTCGGTATCGTAGTGAATCTGGTAGAAATCGCCGGACGCCGCCGCCCAATGGACGAGCTGCTGCGTGCTCGGCGCGATCTTGATGGACGGCACTTCCTGTCCGACCTCAACATCCTCGAAGAAGACCTGTTTCTGCTCGGTCGCCGCGACCATGTCAATCCTCCCGTCTTGGGTTCGACACTCTGGTCCTCATCCCGGAACCGGCTCGTGGCACCGGGAACGTGGAACCAGGAACTAATACGCGATGCCGGTACCGCGTGAGATAGCGACCACCGTGCCGTCGCGCTTGTACGTCGTCTCGGTCGTGGTGATCACCATCGGGCCGAGCGACCCCGCCCGCTCGACGATCTCCGCGACCTTCGAGCTGGCCGTGAGCACGTCACCCGCCTGAATCGTATCGAAGTACTCGATGTCGGTGCCGCCGTTGAGCACGCGCTTCAGCTTCGGATTGCCGCGCGGACCGCCGCCACGCGCCCCGCCGAAGGTCGGATCGGAGGTCACCGGATTGAAGATCGGCGTGCCGAGATAGTGCGGCGGCGCCGGCAGCGAGCGATAGCCTTTGGACTTGGCGAATGCCTCGTCGAAAAAGACCGGGTCCGTGTACTGGCATGACCGCGCGAACATTCGCACGGTCGTCTTGTCTACCTCCAGCGTCCACGACGCCGACTCGACGCCGACGCGGGAGCGCATCTCCTCGGTGATTAGGGACTCTTCCTCGGCCATGGTGCCGTCACCTCCCACTTCGATCCTGCTTCTGCGGACAGAGCCTACGCCAGACGGCACCAAGAGGCAAACGCTCGATGGTGTGACATGCCGCCCGGTGCGATCACTTCGCCGGTGCCATCCGCAGGTCCACGGCGTAGAACCGTCCGGCCTTCAGTTCGTCGATCAAGTCTCTCGTCGTTCGGACCTCGCGCTCGAAGAACGTCGCGCACTTGCCGATGTCCTGAATCGCGTGCGAGTCGGTGCCGCCGGTGCCGGGCATCCCCATCATGTCACAGAGGCGTTTGGAGAAGGCGTTCTCCTTCTCGCTGCCACGGCCATTGATCTCTTCAAGCCCATCGCAGAACTCGTAGGCGGGGTTGCGCGAGGCGCGTTGCAGCGCCTGTTCGTACTCTTCCTCGTTGCGAACGTACCAGGGCATCTGTCGCCGGTAGGGGTGCGCCGCGACCATCACGCCGTCGGCCGCGTCGACGTACTTCGCCAGCGTGTCGCTGCGGTGCATGCCGAAGACGTACTTGTCCACACCGAAGGTAAGAATGTGACCGTCGTCGGTCGAGATCTCGACGCCGGCCATCACCAGGAAGTTGTGTTTCTCGCTGATCTCGCGGACCGACGCTTCGTCCCAGAGAGTGTCGTGTTCGGTGAAGACGATCGCGTCGAGGCCGGCGCGCTTCGCCCGCTCTACCAGATCCTCAGGATTGAGGACCGAATCATGCGAGCGGGGCCATGTGTGCGCGTGGAGGTCAATCAGCATCGGCAACTCCCGGGGAGATCAAGGTGCAGTATAGCGCAAAGCCCGAATCCCCCATCCTCTTCCCTCATGCGGCGTCGCCGCCTACGGTGAGCCTGACGACCGGCGATTGCCACAGGCAGCCGCACGGACCCACCCAGCTCTGACGAGACGCTCAGTTCCCACCAGCGTGAGACGAAGGGAGGCCCGCCATGCGATCAGCGTATGACGTTATCCGAAGTAAGCGCGACACTCGTGCCTACGATGATCGGGAGATCCCGGAGGAGATCCTGCGCCGCATCCTCCAGGCCGGGCGGATGGCCGGCAGCGCCAAGCACGCGCAGCCGTGCCGCTTCATCGTGCTGACCGACCCGGAACACCGGCGAGAACTGGCCACCTCTGGCGACTTCACCACGCACCTGACCACCGCGCCGGTCGTGGTCGCGGTCGTCCTCGTATCGCCTGGGGACCAGTTTGACCCGATCCGCGCGATGGCGTTTGATGCCGGGCGGGCGGCGCAGAACATGATGCTGGCCGCCTGGTCCGAAGGGGTTGCCTCCTGCCCGGTGACGATGCACCGGGGCGATGATGCTGCCCGCGTCCTTCGCCTACCCGAGGGGCACACGGTGACCTGGGTGATCACACTTGGTTACCCGGCGTCCACCGCACCCCAGCGCGAGCCTCGTCCCCGGCTGCCGCTCTCTGACTACGTCTATCGCGAACACTGGGGTGAGCCTGCAGCGATGGTTTGAGCTTCGCTGCAGGCGCGAAATTGTGATCTAGGAACCGGCACTGAAGGTTCGCGAGAGCCGGTTGAGCTTTTCCGGGTTCAGTTGGAGGCGAATCTCATGGATACGCCCCTGATGTGCGTCGAAGCTGACAGCTGCCTGGACGACGCCATTTCGAAGAGCGAGGATGCCGGGCTTGCCGTTGATCGTGACAATGCGGACTTCCTGCTCCTCGAACAGGTTCTCCTTGCGAATTGCAGCGCGCATTACCTTGGCGACCCGATCGGCACCGCGGATCGGCTGCAGTGCTGCCGGGCGCTTGCCGCCGGCGTCGGACCAGAAGATGACGTCCTCGGCGAGCAGATCCGTGAGGGCGTCGACCTCGCCATCCTCAGCGGCGCGAATGAAGGTGCGCACCAGGCGTTCATGTTCCTCGTTCGTGCTATCGAACCGGGGACGGCGCGAGACGATATGCTGCTTGGCCCGCCGGAAGATCTGCCGGCACGCCGGCTCCGAGCGGCCAACGATGCGGCCGACCTCTTCGTATTCATAGTCGAACACTTCGCGCAGCAGGAATACGGCCCGCTCCACCGGCGTCAGCGCTTCCAACAGCACCAGAAACGCCATTGAGATCGACTCGTGGTCCTCGGCGACGTCAACCGGCGCCGGCTCCGTCGCCTCCATGCTCTCGACCAGCGGTTCCGGTAGCCACGGCCCGACGTAGGCCTCCCGTGTGACCCTGGCCGACTTGAGCTGGTCGAGGCAGATGCGGGTCACCACCGTCGTCAGGAATGGCCGGGATTCACGCACGCGGTCAAGTGCGACCGCGGAGAAACGCACGTATGTCTCCTGGACCGCGTCCTCCGCCTCGCTCACCGACCCCAACATGCGATAGGCGATCGAGAACAGCAACGGCCGGTATGCTTCAAAGACGTCGAGCCGCCCATCCGTCTGCGTTGAGTTAGCGATCATCGTTGGCTGCTCCACATTCATCGAGTGATGGTTCAAGCATGAGACGAATGACGGTGTCGTTCTGTGACGCGGCGCGCCCGCGATCGTGCGAGAGTCCGCTAGCGACGTTCGCGGAGTATGATACGGCGAGTCGCAACCGCCGCCGGACCAATCCGGCAGCAGTGTGCGACACGCGGAGACTCGTCGGGGAGGCGCTCGGTGGAGCGTGGGGAGAAACGCTTCTACGGCTGGGTGATCGTCGCGGTGATGGCGGTCGCCGGCGCGGCCAACATGGCCATGGCGACGCTGAACTACGGCCTGTTCATCAAGCCGATGGGCGATGACCTCGGCATCGGCCGGGCCGTCTTCGGTCTGGCGCAGACGACACGCCAGGTGTCGACCGCCGCGACCAGTCCGCTGATCGGCGGGTTACTGGACCGCTTTGGCGCGCGGGTGATGCTCGCCGTGGCGGCGGCGGTCACCGGCGCCGCGCTGATCGCGCTCGGGTTCATCGGCCACGGTTGGCAGTTGATCGTGCTGTTTGCGCTGATGGGACTGGTCGGCCTCAGCGGGCCGGGCGCGTTGGTCACGACCGTCCCGGTGGCGAAGTGGTTCGTGCGCAAGCGGGGCAAGGCGATGTCGTTCGTCGCCCTGGGCATACCGATTGGCGCGGTGATCTTCATCCCGCTGACCCAGCTGTTGATCGACCTGCTCGGCTGGCGGACCGCCTGGGTCGTGCTCGCCCTGATCGGCACAGCGATGATCGTGCCGCTCTCCCTGATCTTCGTGCGACGCGAGCCGGAGGATCTTGGGCTCCGGCCGGATGGCGAGATCGCGCCGTTGCATCCGGCGGACTCCCTCAGCAACGGCGCGTCGCACTCGTGGCCGCCAGAACAGGAGTGGACCCGTCAGCAGGCGTTGCGGTCAGCAACCTTCTGGCGGCTTACCTTCACGTTCAGCCTGGTGATGCTCGCCCTCGGCAGCGTCGCCGTCCACCGGATTCCCCACTTCATGGACCAGGGCTTGGACGCGCGACTTGTTGCCTACGCCACCGCCCTCGATGCAGTGGCGGCGGGAATCAGTTCGTTCACGGTCGGGTTGCTTGCCGACCGCCTTCCGGCGCGCTTTCTCGGCATGGGTGGCTTCCTCTTTATCGCGCTGGGGATTTTCTTCACGACGATCACGACGAGCGTCGGCATGATGTTCCTCGCGATGATCACCTTCGGCGCGGGCATCGGCGGGCTGATGTTGATCCAGAACTATGTCTGGGCGGACTACTTCGGCCGGCAGCACCTGGGCAGCATCCGAGGAGTGGTGACACCGATTACGCTCGTGGTCGGCGGCATCGGGGCGCCGCTCGCCGGATTCGTTCGCGACGCCACCGGCAGCTACACGGGTATCTGGCTCGTGGGAATGGCACTGTTCGTCGTCGGCGCGATCATTCTCGCCCTGACGCCGCCGCCTGGAGTGCCTCCGGTTGTAGCGGTATCGACGCCGGCGCAACCGACGGCCGCCGAGACAGCCCCGGCGGCGGCACGCGCGCCGGAGTAGGCTGGTCCCCCAGCCGTGTGCGTGTGGGTGCCGGGGCCGTCTACACCGAGATCCGATGTCAAGATACAGCCGTGACCGGATGGACGTGGTCCGCGTGATGATGTGCTACTGGCGGTGACTCCGCGGTTCGCATCCGGCCGCCGCCCGGAAGGCGATCGATCGGGGCGTACCCGCAGAGGTTCGACGGAGATGATTCGTTGATGCCTGCCGGACAGGAGCCGTCGCCGCCGCCATGCCGATCCTCGTCATGAGTCGCGGGACCGTTGACGTTCTCCGCGGCTGGCTGAGTGTCGTCGAACCAGATTCGACATCCTCGGCGTGGGATGCCGACGGGGCCTCCGTTGTCGCGCCGATACCCGCGGCGGCCGGCGAATCGCCCGCGGCTCCGGCTCCGCCGCCGGGTGATGCCACGGCTCCCGCGGAGAGACGGCTATGACACGGGAGGGAAAGCTGCTACCGCGCGGACGTCGCGCCACATCGCCGGCGACCCGCGCCCGCTCGCATCGCTATCGTCCGCGAACGCCTCCGGCCGAGACTGAACTGAACGAAGAGATCCTCACGCGTGACTCGCTTCAACTTGCGCCGATCACGCGGCTCTTGATCGGTGGTGCGGCCGCCGTGGTGCTCGTCGCCGGCATGCGATTCGCCGCGCCGCTGCTGGTGCCGTTCATCCTGACGGGCATGGTCGTGCTGGCGACGACGCCGACCCTGATCGACCTCCAGCGCCGGGGCATTCCGCCGCGACTGGCGGTGCTGGGTGTATACGCGGTGCTCGTCATTGTCGGGTTGCTCCTGCTGCTCTACTTTGCCCTGCTCCTTCATCGGTTCACCGACAACCTGCCGGACTACGCGGCTGAGCTGGATGCGCGCCTGGCCGGGCTTGAAGAGGCGCTTGCGTCGATCGGTCTGCCGGCCCCAAACGGACGAGCAGGGAGCAACGCGATCATCGAAATTGCCAACTGGGTCGCCGAACAATTGCTGACTACGGTCCAAATCGCCGTCTTCGTCTTTCCGGCAGCGATGCTCCTCTTGCTGGAAAGCCCGCGACTCCTCGCCGGTCTTCCGCGGGAGATCGGCACGGACGACCGTCTGGCACGGACCATCGGCGACTTCCGCGACGGCATCGTCGGCTTCCTTGAGATCAGCACCAGGACCGGGGTGATCCTCGCGATCGGCGTCGCGGTGATGCTCTTCGTGCTCGGTGTGGATTTCCCGGTCTTCTTCGGGCTGCTGACCTTCTTTGCCAACTATATCCCCAGCATCGGCCTGCTGCTGGCAGCGGTGCCCGCGATCGGGATGGCCTGGGTGCAATACGGCTGGGGCCGCGCCGTGTTGGTGATGCTGGGGTTCATCCTCCTCGGCATGGTCGTCGGCAGCACGATGCAGCGCAGTTTGTTGCGGCGGCGCCTCAATCTTTCGAGCGGCACGATCTTCCTCGGCGCGTTCTTCTGGGCATGGGTGCTCGGTCCGGCCGGCGCGCTGATCGGCGCGCCGATCATGGCGCTGATAAAAGTCATCCTCGAGAGCAGCCCGCGAACCCGCTGGATCGCTACACTCATGAGCCAAGGGCAGCCGGCGCCGGCGCGTGAAGAGCGCCGCACAGGGTAGTTGGACATGTCAGACGGACGATGGTTGATGCCTCAGCCGGTGTGTGCCGGTTCCGGCGTGCGTTGATCTTCACGCACCAGGAGGTATGCGAGCGTCACCTCGTTCAGTCCGACGAACGCGCCGACCGTGGCAGCGAAGATGCCGCCCAGCACCGCCGCCGCCAGCAACGACTCCCGTCCCACGACGAACTCCGCCAACGAGTGGTGTGCGGATGTCTCGATCATCACGGGTACCGCGACGACCAGGAGCGCCAACCAGAGCCGTTGTCGAACGAGATGCGCCGAGCGGCGAAACGCGGCGAGCACCGGTAGCCGTTCGATGCTGATCAATGGCCCAACAAGACAGAAGAGGGTGAACACGATCAGGCCGGGAATTATGAAGAGCGCCAGGCCAATCGTCGTCAGGATTGAGAGCAGGACATTGGCGGCGATCAGGCGGCGGTACGGCAGCGTCCGCAGGACGTGCCAGACCGGACGTCGCTCGTGCCCATGCTGGTGTTCCCCGACGACGTGATCGAGAAGGCCGGCAAATAACGCCGAGCCAAAGACGACCGCGCTGGTACCAAGGAGCACCGGCAGGAAGACCGCCATGCCACTAACGCCGTCGTGGTCGCGGCGGTAGTGTTCCGCCCAGAGGTCAACGGCCGCGTCGATCACGCTGAGCGGTACAAACACCACGATCGCCATACCGACGACGAGTATGAAACGCCCGCGATAGGTACCGAGCGCCCGCTTCAGAACTTCCGCAGCGGTCGGCGCTTGACCCCTCTGTAACGGAGGTTCGGCAGGGACCACACGCATGGTCGTTGGCACAGCCTCGTCCTGTGCGGGTTCCATCGATCTGTTCTCCGGTGCAGCATCAACCCTATCGAACAACGAGCCACACGGTGGCGACTGTCCAGAGGACGGTGGCAATCCACTGTACAACCCAGAATGACCGATGGCGCGTCTTGTGTCGCAGGAACAGCATCCCCGCCCAACCACCGACGACGCCACCGGCCAGCACCGACACGATGAGCACCGCTTCCGGAACGCGGCCGCCGTCCGCACGGGCACGGATCTTATCCCAGGCGTAGAGGCCGAACGTGACGGCTCCCATCGCGAGCAGCCAGGTGAGAAGCCACGGCAGACCGAGTATCCACACCGCCACGCCGGCGAGTCCAACTGCCGCGATCACCGCAATCAGCCCATAGCGGCGATACGGCGAACCGTGCCGGCGGGTCCGCCCGTCCGCGTTGGCCCGCGGTTGGTTTGGGAGTCTGTTGTGAGTCACCGGTGGACGTCCACAGGCACAGTCATCTGGTCTGCCATCATCGCCGGAGGTGCCGAATTACGAAGCGGGGCCGTGGAGGACCGTCCGCACCGTCTCGACTTGTGCCTCGTCCAGGTGGCTGTGCAAGACGGTGCCACCGAGCCGGCGCAACTGAAGCGTGGCTCGGGACAGGTCCATCTCCCACAGCAGGACGTACATGGCAGACTCGCCCGGCCCGATCAGCGCGCCGGCATCACGCATGAACTCGGCGGGCAGACCGATCTCTTCGGTCCACCATGATGGGCGAGCGGACACCGCGTCCGTCCTGCCGGCCCCCGGCTGATTGCCGGCGGCGACCTCAAGCGTCGCAATCGCCGCCGCTGCGATCCCTTCGGTGGCGGTTACCATCAACGTTTCACGGATCAGCGCGGCCCATAATGCGCTCCAGGCGGCACTGTCTTCCGCCGCCGGATCGATCGTTTGTTGCACCAACAACCGTCCATCTTCCTGGTAGGCGACCGTGATCGCGTGCTCCAACTCGTCCGACCAGCGCCGATCCATGCGGTGCAGTTCAGTGACGACCTGTGCCGCCCGCAGGACATCGGGGTAGCCCGCGATGATCAGCTCGCCCATGCGGCGTTCTCCGTCCATGCCGAATCGGCCGGCGAAGAGGAGTCGTGCGTGTGGCGTCATTGGAAACGAGCGTGGGCCGTGGGCACATCAGGTTGCCGCTGTATTTCGCGATTGGAGATTGATGTAGGAGCCGCGCTCACGGCTCGATCAGTTTGTTGCGGACGGCATAGTGCACCAGCTCGACGATCGAATTGATGCCGAGCTTGCGCATGATCGCGGCGCGGTGTGTTTCCACCGTCTTGACGCTGATCACCAGCATCGTGGCGACGTCGCGGTTGCTGCGGCCCTCGGCCAGCAACTGCACGATCTCCCGCTCCCGCGCCGTCAGCACGCCGCCTGCCGCCGCTTCGTCGGATTGCCGTCTGCTTTCGAGGAAGCCCGCCAGAATCGTTTCGGAGACGCTTGACGTGAAGAACGGCCGGTGATGGGCCAGCGCCTCCATCGCCGCCACCAGATGCTGTGCCCCGTCTGACTTGAGTACGTAGCCGCGTGCGCCGGCAAAGATCACCTCGCGCACCAGTTGTTCCGTCTCATGCATCGTGAAGATCAGAACTTCGGTTTCCGGTGATTCCTTCCGGATCTGCCGCGTGGCCTCCAGTCCGTTCAGTTCGGGCATCGACAGGTCGAGCAAGGCAATGTCCGGCCGCTCCTGGAGGGCCAGTTCCACCGCCTGCCGTCCGTTGGTCGCCTCGGCGCAGATCAGCCAGCCATGCCGCTCTTCAATCATGTCCCGCAGACCGCGCCGCACGATGTCGTGATCGTCGGCCAAGAGCACGCGAACCATCCCCGCTCCTCCTCGTGCGGACGCACCGGCAGTGCGCCCTGGTTTGGTATGCCCGATTCGCTCCTCACTCATCCGCCGGAGACGGGATCGGCGCTGTCGCCGTGACCGTCGTCCCTCGCCCGCTCGACTCGATCTGCAGATCGCCGCCGAGTTGTCGCATGCGCTGGCGCATCCCTGGGATGCCGACACCCAGTGTTCTGATCTCATCCGGCGATGCCGCGAGCACGGCACGATCGATTCCGCTGCCACGGTCGCGGATCTGCAGCACGACCTGGTCATCGCGGCGCGACAGCCGGATGCCGGCGGTGCCGCTGCCGGAGTGCCGATGGATGTTGGTCAGGCTTTCCTGGACGATGCGGAACAAAGCCGTCTCGGTTTCCCGCGGGAGTCTTCCGATATTGCCCGCCACGACGAGCTGCACATCAATGCCGCTGCGGCTGGTAAAGCCGTCGACGTACCATTGCAGGGCCGGCCCCAGGCCCGTCTGGTCGAGCAGCGGCGGGTGCAGGACATACGACAGCGTGCGGATCTCGCGAAGGGCCTGCTCGCCGAGCGCGAGACTATCGGCGATGAGGGCGTGGGAACGGTCTTCGGGGGGCGCCGGCGTCCGCACGCGGGCGAGGTTCATCGTGATCGCAAACAGATTCTGCGCGGTCACGTCGTGCAATTCCCGCGCGATCCGGCGCCGCTCGTCATCCTGCAACTGTAAGAGCCGCGCGGCGAGTACCTGCAATGACTCCTCCGCCCGCATGCGTTCGGTGATGTCCAGCGTCACCCCGCGCAATCCCACGGCGCGCCCCGTCTCATCGTAGGCGACGCGGATGTGCGCCTCGACCCAAGTCACCCGCCCGTCTTTGGTCAACCAGCGAAATTGATTGCTGCCGGCGCCGGCGGCGACGATCTCCGCCCGCCGGCGTTCCGCCGCGGCGCGGTCGTCGGGATGCACCAGTTTGAGCCACATGTCCGGCGTGCTGAGCCACTGATCGATTCCGTACCCGGTGAGCGTTTCCGCGTAGTCGCTGATGAAGTCGATCTGCTCCGTTGCCCCGGATGGCGTGGTCCGCGACTCCCAGATAAGCGCCGGAACGCTTTCGAGCAGCACGTCCATGCGCGCCTTGTCCCGCTCGATCTGGGCGGTGAGACGCGCGCGCTCCTCCTCGGCTTCCTTCTGCTCCGTGATATCCTTGGCCGCGCCCAGCCACCGTGTCGCTCCCGGATGGACCGGATCCGGCTCCGGCCGCACCTGGATTCGCTGCCAGCGGACCGAGCCGTCCTTGTGCCGGTAGCGGACCTCGTACCGGCTTGGCCGGCCGGCCTGGAGCCGTGTGATGTGCTCCTCATACCGCTCCCGGTCTTCCTCGAAGACGAACGGCGCCATTGTGCCCATCGCCGCCAGTTCGGCAACGCTGTAGCCGGTGATCTGGGTAACGGCATCGGTGACCCACCGGACCCGGCGCTGACCATTGGGCTGCACCGTCACTTCGTAGACGTAATCGGACGTCAGGCCGGCGAGCGCGCGATACCGCTCTTCGCTCCGACGCAGCGCGTCTCCTGCGCGATGCCGCTCCGTCACGTCACGGCCGACTGCCTGGATCTCGGTCGCTGATCCGTCTGCCCCGGTGATCACACGGTCGACCCACTCCTGCCATCCCACACTCCCGTCTGGTCTGATCACTTGATGCTCGTACACCTCGATACGTGGGTGGGCGACGATCGACGCGATATGTCGCGCCGAAGCCTCCCGCGCTTCAGCGGGGAGCAGATCAAGGAAGCTGACGCCGATCAGCGACTCGCGCGGCCGATCAAAATACCGGCAGTACGCCTCATTGACAAACGTCAGCGTGCCGTCCGGCAGATACCGGCAGATCAGCTCGGTTGACGACTCGACCATCGCCCGATATCGTTCCTGGCTCCGCCGCACGGCGGCCACCTCACGCCCCTTGTCCTCCAATACCGCCGCCAGGAACAGCAGCGGCAACGAGATGGCCAGCAGAAACGTGATCAGCTCGGCCAGGTTCCCCGCGTCGATCTCATTGGCAATCAGCCCCCGGCCGTTGCCCACGCTGCTACCGGCGACGATCGCGATAACGAGGAGCGTTGCCGCGACGCCCGTGGTGCCAAAACGCATCGTCGCCCAGAGTAACGGCAGCAGCGGCGCATACAGCCACACCGACGGCGCATCGGCGCCGATGTGATGACCGTCGAACGCGATCACCGCCGACACCAGGGCGCAAAAGGCGAGCGCCGACCCTTCGACGATGCGTGACCGATCGACCTGTTGGACGTGGGAGGGTTTCCACCGCGCGATCGCGAGGAATACGGGCACCGCCGCCAGTGCGGTCAGGGCGTTGGTAAGGACCAACGACGGCCAGAGGTGTACGGAGACGAAGCCTGCCGCATCCAGACCCTGGAGGCGATCGGCCACAGCCGCCACCGCCAGCACCATCACCGTCGCGCCCGCGACCGGTCCGGCGACGACCACACCGAGGACAAAGACCACCGTCCGCTCCAACCCATCGAGCCGCAGGCGTGAACCAGCAAACCGCCGTGCCGCGGCGGCGCTGGTGACCGCGATCGTGGCGTTGCCGGCATAGACCCACGGCACCACCGCCGCCGGAATGCCATCCTGCAATGAGGCGAGCAGCGCCCAGGGCAGCAGCGCGCCGAGATAGCGCCACCAACGATGAGCCGTCGTCTGCAGCAGCGTGACGATCAGCACGGCGTTGCCGAGCCGCAACGGCGCCAGCCGGGCATCCACCGAGATCAACGGTGTCGAGAGCCGTAACGCCGCATAGTAAATGGCGCCGAGCAGCAGCAATCGTGACACCGTATGCAGCGCGTCTACCGTGCGTGACCTGTGCGAGCCTAGGGCGGTCTCGAACGGCAGGGGGGAACTGATCATGGCGCTCCACGCCTCTCCGCCGCGGGACGATCGGCCGTCCGGCTCGCTGCAATCGGATTGACGCTGACCAACTCGATGCCAAGGTCGCGGATCCGGTCGAGCAGGCCGTGAAGCTGCGCCTGGTCTTGCACGGGGCCGGCAATGCGTGTGATGCCGCCTTCGGCATGGACCTCCATGCCCGCGAAGGCAGAGGCAAAGCGACTCCCCAACTCGCTACGGACAACGAGCTCGTAGCGCGCCGGACAGCGAACGCTTGCTGGTAGTTGCTTACCCATCTCACCGTTCCCTTTTACACCGATCCCAGAATTGACGGTGAAAGGGTTACCCGTCATCGCCCTCCAGCTTCTAACCCAGGGTGAAATTGTCAACGAACGATTCAACCGCAGACCGAGCAGCCTGCATCCGGCGGTGTGGACAAAATGCCCATCGCGCGGATCAGGCAATCAGTTCGAGGGACCGCGCCCTGGCCACGGCCTCAGGCCGGGAGAACGCCTCCAGTTTGGCGTAGATCGCCCGCGTGTGCGCCTTGACCGTGTTGACGGACAGGTACAGTTCCCGGCCGATCTCCCGCCGCGAGAGGTCGCCCGCCAGCAATCGAAGCACGCGCAACTCTGCCTCCGTCAGATCCTCGCGGAGGGGTGTTCGACGGCGCGGCGCCTGGCGCAGTGCCGCGTCGACCCGCTTCACCCGTTCAGGGAAGATGCCCGGGTCTGGCGCGGCCGCGACCACCGCCCGCGCCTCGTCGAGCAACGCCCGCGCCGCCTGCAGATGACCGCGGGCGTGCCGCACCTGTGCCAGCGTCAGCAGTGCATGCGATTGGGTGTCGGTCCAGGTGCCGAAGTCATGAAGGTGAGGTTCGATGTATCTCATGAGGATCAATTCCGCCTCATTCGCCCGGTCCAGCTGGAGCAGAACTGAAGCATGGGCAATGTGGGCAATCCACATTGAGGGATGCTCTGATAGTCCCTGGCTCTCGCAGGCGTCTATCGCCCGCCGAATCACATCCTCGGCAGAGATGAAGTTGCCGAGCTCAAGGTGGATGAGCGTGAGATGTGCCATTGACGTAATCGTAATTACCGGATTGCGGTCCAGCGCCCGCGCCGAGATCGCGTCTTCGAGGACCGCCCTCCCATCTTCCATTCGTCCGGTCAGGTAGAGCGCGCGGCCCAGCAGCTGACGGACCGCGAGGGAGAAGGCTTCGTCCGGATCCGGATCGACCGCCGCCAGCATCAGTGCCCTGGCTGCTCGCAAGACTTCGCCCACGTCGCCAAACGAATGGGCGGCTCGAATGTATGCAACCGCGTCGCTGACGGACGGCCACCCAAACGGGAGGGGGCCATCGTACTCACGCTGTTGTGCGAGGTTGAGGTAGTGAGCGATGTCCTCTCGGTGGCGGCTCGCGACGGCCGTGATCAATGCCAGGACAAGCGCGAGCGGCGGCCGCGCGGCAATGACGTGATCGGGAAACTGGTTCCTCCATTGGACGACGGTCGCAAGGCGGCCCGTGCGCTGGTACGGCTGCCAGAACTCCAGAAAGATGTCGCCGGCGAGCGTCATGTCGCCGGCCGCCACCGCGTGCCGCATCGCCGCGTCCGCGTTCCCCGCCGCACGATGCCACGCCGCCGCTCGCTGGTGGAGCATCGGGACGCGAGCGGGATCGGTGCGGCGTAATTCAAGCTGGAGCAACTCGCCGAAAAGATGGTGATAGCGATACCACTCACGTCGCCGGTCGAGCGGAACCAAAAAGAGATTCGAACGCTCGAACGCCTGAAGCTGTTCGACAGCATCGGTTCTCTCGGTCACGGCGTCGCAAAGCGATGCCGTCAGACGATCAAGGATCGATGTCTGGAGCAGGAAGGTCAGGTGCTCATCCGGCAGATGATCGAGCACCTCACCGCCGAGGAAATCGATCACGTGCCGGTCGTGGCCGGTGAATTCATCGACGAACGCCTGCGTGTCCGGCTGTTCGCGCAACGCCAGGCCGGCGAGGTAGAGCCCCGCCGCCCATCCCTCTGTTCGTTCCTCCAGGCGTTCCAGCACATCAACGGCCAGATCGACGTGCAATGCCGTTTGGAAGAGATCGCGCACTTCATCGCCGTTGAACCGTAGATCGACTCCGCGCAATTCGCTCATCTCGCCCCGCGCGCGCCACGTCGCCAACGGCAGCGGCGGATCAGCCCGCGTCGATAGCACGAGATGGAGAGTCGGCGGAAGGCGCTGCATGAAGAACCGCAGCGATTCGTGGCACTCGGCGTGGGTGATCGCGTGGAAATCGTCGAGGACCAAGAAAATCTGATGGTCGAGCGACCAGAGCTCGTTCAGGACCGCGGGCAGGATCGACCGGGTGATGCCCGCGCCAGGACGCTGGAGCGCGTGCAGCGCGGCTTCGAACCGATCCGGCACGACCGAACGCAGAGCGTGGATGAGGTAGGTCCAGAACGTGACCGGGTCGTTATCCTGGCTATCGAGCTGAACCCAACCGCACCGCCCGACCAATGGCCCGCGCGAATACCACGCTGCCAGCAGGGTGGACTTGCCGGAGCCGGCGGGTGCATCGACCAGCGTGAATCGCCGCGCGAGCCCTTCGTCCAGCCGGTGTATCAGTCCAGAGCGAACGATATGCTCTCGATGAAGCACGGGAGGATGAAGCTTTGACTCGATGATTGTCGAGATCGGAAGGGCAATGCCTTCCACACCATGATGAATAGCTGTCCTATCCATGGCGGATTGTACTCAAGAGTGGTCCCATGCACAAAAACACATCGAAGGCGAAACCGATGAGATTATAGAGTTGAATTACCACTTTGTCGAACTACGCAAGAGGCGCATTAGGCAATACCTTCGGCGCGGCACGAATGTGCACGCTAGGCATGAGATTCGCATCACATACTATTTTCATGCTGATAGTACCGCAATCGTGTGGCAATTGCGCAGGCACGCTGCCATTTGGGCAACGCATCGCGGCCTGATCCACCAAGAGTTGGTATCGCCGCGGCGATGGATATCACACCACCGAACCTGTGTATGCGGCGCAGTCGCCGCGATGCGAGGCGATGGGGCCGGCCGACGACGCTATCGGCCGGCGCGAGTTGATTCTTCTGGCAGCGCTATGATGTCGCCGGCGCCTGGCCCGGACCGACCGGTTGCTGCGGCATGGCCGCTTCCGTTTGCGGAGCGATGCCACGCTCGGCCCGCTTGTGGATGGCGCGGACCTGGAAGGCGAGGATGATCTCGGTGATGCCCCGCAGCAAGGCCAAGGCCCCCACCCAGGCGATCAGGATCACGACCTTGCGGCCGAAGTAGCCCGCCGCCCAGAAGGCGAGCGCGATCTCGGCGATGCCGACGATCAGGTTCAGCCACCACAGCTCATTCACCCGCTTGGTCATGAAGGCGATGACGATGTCGAAGATGCCCTTGAACAGCAGCACCCAGCCCACAATCGCCGCCATCGCCACGAAGGTGTCCCAGGGATTGAAGAGCGCGATCACCCCAAAGACGACGAAGATGCCGCCGAGGATGCCATGCACCCATCGCCAGCCACCGTCACTGACAGCGATCGCGAGGAATTCGTTGACCCCCGCCATGATCACGACGCAGGCGATCAGCACGCCAACCGCTCCGACCGAGGTGATGTCGAACCGGAAGACGATCAGCGACACGATTAGCCACAAGATGCCCGTGATCAGGAACATCCACCACCACTTCGTGGCCGACTCCACTTCCCGGACGTGGCTGTCCATCGATTGGAACATGCTCATGACACGACTCCTTCCTACTCATGACTATCCACTTGCCAACGCGCGCTCCCGCTTCTCCACCTCCGGCGGTGTGTGCGCCCTGTCTGGCTCGCGACCCTGCATACTTACCTATCGTTCGTCGCTATGATACAGAACTGGACAGGCGATCCGCTGCATTTCCGGTGCGGAAAGTTCCGCACTTTACCGCCTATGCAGGATCGCCAACGCGGCTCACAGTGCGCTGGTATCGAACACCGTCCCGAAGTCATCCTTCACGCTGATCACGGTCCAACCGCGCTGTGCCGCGGCCGCGATCGACTTCTCCGCGCCCGCCTGATAGTCGAACTCCCGCTGACCGTCGTCGTGATTCAGGAGCAGGCTGAGCGACGGACGCGACGGATGCGCGGCAAAGGTGAGCATCTGGATATCACCGTTCGAGTTTCCCGCGGCCAGGATCGGGCGGCGGCCGATCCGGCTCCAGATGCGTATCGGCTTGGCCGGTCCGTCGTCGAAGATGTCCAGTTCCGGCTTGCGCACGAGGTGGGCGGTGTCGCCGTCTTCTCGATACTCCAGCGCTACCGAGCTGCCGATCACGCGGTCGAACGGGATGCCGTAGACCTCCTGCGTAATCGGTCGCATAAAGTCGCGGCCGCCGCCGGAGGCGATGTAGTTGGTGAACCCCGCGGTTTCCAGATAACGAAGCAACTCAACCATCGGCTTGAATGCGCAGGCGAGATAGGGACGGCCCAACGTGGGATGCTGGGCGCTGCGCAGAAAGCTTGACGCCGCCGTCGCGAATTCATCGACGGTGATCCCTTCATGCGTCTGCAGCAGGCCGGCGGCCATTTCGTGCAGGTCGCTGTCGTCGCCGCGATAATGCTTGGTAATCGCGCCGCTCAGCCAGGCGTGGTCTTTCTCCGCCACCGCCTTCCAGGGTTGGCGCGCGCGCAGCGATGGATCCTGCTCGGCCATCTCACCGACGCGGCGCAGCATGAAGTCTGCCTGGATCGGCAGTGGCTTTTCGCACCAGAGTGTGCCGTCGTTGTCGAAGACCGCGACCCGCGCCTCCGGCGGCACGAACGTCGCGCTCGATGCGTCCGTTACCTGGGCGACGAATCGGAGGATCGCCTCCTTCGCCCTGCCATCGTTCCAGGATGCCAGCGGCTCGTTCGCCCTGGCCGCCCCAGCCTCGTGTGTCGAAGTCATCGTCGTTCCTCCCTGCTCAGATTCTGATATTCGATCCGCTCCTGCTCAGGTCACGGCGTCGCCATCTGCCTTGTCGCGGCCGTCCTCCCGCTCGAAGGCGGCAACGGCCTCCGCGACGCTGGCATAGATGCGGCCCTTACTGTTCGCGCCGCCGTACTCGATACGCTGCAACATGTCACGCACAGGGGCATGCGCCCCACCGAGCCATAGGCTGATCCCGGACTGGGCTAGTTCGTTCCTCGCATCTTCCAGTAGATCCGCCGACTGGATATCCAGGTCGGGGCTCATCTCGAGGTCGAGCAGAACCGCGCGGCACGGTGGCGACTGCCCTGCGGCGATGGCCAGGATCTCCTGGCGCAGCTTGCGGCTGTTCGCGAAGAAGACGGGCGCGTTCTGCCGGATGATGAGCAGGCCGGGAACCGGTTCGTAGCCGGGATGCTGGTCGATATCGCCGATGGCGGCGCCGTCGGGCGCTCGCCCCAACGTCGATGTTCTAGGGCGACTGAACCGGTTGAGCACGATCAGCACCGAGAGGACGATCGCGAGGATCATGCCCGGTAGCGGCCCCAGGATCAGAACGCTGACCAGCGCGACGAGAGCGATTGCGAAGCTTTCCCGGTTCAGCCGGGCGATGCGGCGGAGGTCGCCGATCCGGAAGAACCCGAGGATGGCGCTGATCACGATCGCACCGAGCACAGCCTGAGGCAGATCGAGAAACAGGAACGTGAGAGCGAACGCCGTGATCAGCGCCAGCCCTGACAGGATCAGGGATGCGACCTGCGTTTGCGCGCCGGCGCGGTCGTTGGCGACCGACTGGCTGGCACCACCCGCGACGAGGAAGCCCTGAAAGACGCCGGCGAGCGCGCTCGCACCGCCGAGCGCCACGAGCTCCTGGTCCGGATCGATCTCGTAGTGGTGGCGCGAGGCGAAGTCCTGAGCGACGCTGGCGCTCTCGGCATAACCGATCACCGCCAGCGCAATCGCCGCCGGCAGCAGCGCGAGGATGTCGGTGCCGGAGACATCCGGCCAGGCGGGCCGTGGTAACCCGCGCGGGATCTCGCCGACGACATCGACGCCGCGGTCGTCCAGTCCGAGGGCGGCGGTGATCACGATCCCGGCGAGCACGACAATCAGCGCGGCGGGCGCACCGGGTGCGTAGCGTTTCATCACCAGGAGCGCCACCAGCACCGCCAGTCCAATCGCCGCCGTCCACCCATTGATCTGGTCGAGGTTTTCGATCAGCGAGCGCAGGTTTGGGAAGAAGTTGCCGCCGCTGGTTGTGACGCCGAGCACGGAGCCAAGCTGGCCAATCAAGATCGTCAGGCCCAGTCCAAAGAGGAAGCCGGTCTGTACGGAATAGGCGAGGAACTGCGAGACGAATCCCAGCCGGAGGAAGCCCAGCAATGCCAGCACGACGCCGGTGAAGATCGCCAGCGCCGCCGTCAAGGCGACAAACCGGCCTGGGTCGCCGTCCGCCATTGTTCCTACCACCGAGGCGGAGATCAACGCCGACGATGAGGTCGGCGACACGATCAACTGCCGCGAGGTGCCCAGCAGCGCGTAACCGAGCGGCCCCGTAAAGGCGGCGGCAAGCCCGGCCTGCGCGGGCATCCCCGCGATCTGTCCGTAGGCGACCGCCTGGGGGACAACGAGCGCCCACGACGACACGCCGGCGACGAGGTCCCCCTTGAGATACCGCCGCTGGTACGCTGGCAACCACTCCAGGATCGGCAGCAGCTTCATCCGTCTAACACCTCATCGCTCCCGTTCCGTGTTCTCGGTCTCGTCCGCGAGCACAGTCGCGCCATTCGAATCGTCAACTCGTCCATCAGAGGGCGCCGCGGCAGCGTCGCCGGCAGTGACCTTGCCCGGCGGTAGGTGAGTCAGCCACGCCTGTGCGTCGGCGATGGCGCGTTCTGTCGACTCGAGGAGTACCGGCGTCTCCAGATACACCGCTACGGTGGTATCGCTGCCGAGCTTGCCCGTGCGCCGGATCTGCTCGGCGACGTGCGGGTCCAACCCGACGAGGTACAGGCGACCGCCCGCCGCGCGGATCTGGTCTGCATAGCGGCCGAGGATGTCGATGAAGGTGGCGCCGACCGACATCCGGTTTCGCAGCCGCAGCACCACCGCCGGCGCCTCCGCGCCTTCGACCTCCGGCAGGGCGCGGCCGAGGGTCCAGGCGCCCGCGTAGAAGAGGCTGCCATGGACATCGAGGACGATGATCTCGCGGCTCGGCAGATGCGCCGGCGGTTGATGCTCGGCGAGGCGGCCATCGGCGATTTGCACCAACTGCACGAGCGAGACGTCGACGGAGGCCGTGAAGAGGTGGATCGTCGCGGAGAGTGCCGCCCCGATCGCGACCGCCCACTGGATCGGCAGGAAGAGGGTCGCGACCAGCGTCGTCACACCGGCTATGCGCGGCGCCCAGCCGGTACGCCAGACCGTTAGCCCCTCGCGGACATTGAGCGCGCTGAATCCCGCGAGGATCAGCAGCGCGGCCAGCGCGGGCATCGCCACCCGCCCTACCAGACCGGCAAACAGCAGCAGGATCACCGCCATCCAGAGCCCGGAGAAGATGGCGGCCCAGCGGCTGCGCGCCTTCGCGCTCACATTGAGGGCGGTGTCGCCGACCGACCCGCCCACCGGCTGGCCCTGGAAGACGCCGGCGGCGACGTTCGCGATCCCCTGGGCGGTAAAGTCCCCCGAGATGCTGGCCCGGTGCCCGGCGGGATTCGGGAAGTTCTGAGCAACGCCCGCGCCCTGGATGAGGCTGATCACCGCGATCGCGAGCGCCCCCGTGAACAGATCGAGCGAGAGCACCGAGAACGAGGGGAAATCCGGCAGCGGCAGGCCGCTGGGAATGTCGCCGACGTCGCTGACAATCTCCACGCTCTCAAATGCGGGAAGCGTGGCGACGAGCGACGGGACGATCAGCGCCACCAGCGTGCCGAACTCGCGCAGCCGCGTGCGCGGTAGTAGCACCGCCAGCACGATTGTCAGCACGCCGACCGCCAGCGCCCGAGGTTCGATCTGGCTCGGATGGACCGCCACATAGATCGTCTGCGCGACCTTGTTGCTGCGCGGCGGGTCGTAGCCGACGAAGTCGCCGATCTGACCAAAGACAATCAGCAACGAGATCCCGATCAGGAACCCCGTCATCACTGAGTGGGAGACAAAGCGGGTGAGGCTGCCCAATTTCAGCAGCCCGGCGCCGATCATCGCGACGCCGGAGATCAACGTCAGCAGGAACAGTGCCTGATTGCGTTCGTCTCCGCTGAGGCCGGAAAGTGCCCCCGCCGCCGCCAGGGCCGAGGCGCTGGTCGTGGCGACGATCAACAGTTGCGTGCTGGCGAAGAGGCCGCCGGCAAACCGGCCGACCATGCTGGCGTAGAGACCATAGATCGGATTGACGCCGGCCAATACCGAGGCGGCCATGCCATCCGGCACGCTCCCGATCGCGCCGACCACCCCCGCGACAGCGTCGTCCTTGAGCGTCTCGCGCTTCGGTGTGTAGCGCTGCAGCGTGCGCGCGCTCACCGTCTGCAACTTCGTCGAGATGCCGTTCGGAATCTCAGGCCACTTCATCAGAACTCACCGGTTCTGTGGATCACACGGAACTTCTTGCGTGTACATCGATCGTCTTTCCACATCATCGTGCAGCACCCGTCGCTGCCTTGGGATGTGACTCGCCGCGACGCTGAGGCCGATGGCGATGCCCAACAGCGGGTTCTCTGGTCCGAGGCTGACGCCGCCCGCCAGATTGTTCGCTACCGCCGTCATGTCGCCGTCACATTCCGTGCTCGTCTGCTGGGCGAAGCAGCGTGGTCAACTCAAGTACTCGACTTCCTGATCTCCTCATCGCCGAGACCGCGCTGCATCACGGTCTCGGCACTCTGCACGTCGACGGCGCACCACGAGCGGATCGCAGAGGGGCGTCCGCTCGTGGTGCGCCGGCTCGGCGGAGGGATTACCGAACGCTGCGCCACCTCTTCTGCCCGCTCGTGCCGCTCGACAGCACCCGGTCGAACCTGAGGCACTAGTCGCGCGCCATCGCCGCCGCGAGGTGCGCTTCCACATCGACGTACACGTCGTCGGCGATATCGAAGACGACCTTCTTGATTTCGCCACCGGTGAAGTCGAACCCGGGAGTGTACATTGAGCTGACCGGGTCGGCGCTGTCGTAGCCGATGCAGAGTCCCTCGCCACACAGCGAGAAGTGGCCCAACACCGTGCGAATCTCAGCCTCACCGACCATCCGGTCGTCGATGTAGAGCTTTAGCGGTCCGATGCCCTCGCGGTTCTCTCCCATGCGTTTCTTGGTGAACTCCACGCCGATGATGTGCGGACCCGACGGCGGGACCGGCGCCGAGATGCGGTTCTCCGGCGGGATGCCGAGGAAGTTATAGACGTAGGTGACCTGGCCGTCCTTGATCAATAGCGCGTGGCCGCCGAAGCGCGACCCATTGGCGAAGATCACACCCTGTGACTTGGGCGTGAGCACCACCTCCGCGAGGATCTTGTACGACACGCCGTGGGTGTTCGCCGCAGAGCGCTCGGGAACCTCGCTCGTGCCCGGGTAATAGGTATACGTTCCGCTGGGCGGCACCGGGATGTGGAACTCCATGGCGATGAACGTCTCGAAGTCCTTTGCGTTGCCGATGATCTGAAGGTCGTTGAGCGGTAGGACGTTGTTCGCCTTGGCCTCCTCCATCCAGACTGCCTTCAGTTCTTCGACCTTGTCGGGATGCTCACCGGCGAGGTCATGGGCCTCTGAGCGATCCTCGTCCGTATGGAACAGTTGCCAGCGGTCATTCTCGAAGTTGCTCATGCCGCTGATCGGGCCGTGCTCGGTGACGGCCTTCCAGCCCTGGTGCCAGATGCCGCGGGAACCGAACATCTCGTAGTACTGGGTCTGCTTCTGCGTCGGCGTGTCCGCGTTGTCAAATGAATACCGCATCGACACGCCCGACAGCGGGGTCTGCTTGGCGCCGTTATACATATCCGGCATCTCGACCCCGCACACGTCCAAAATCGTCGGCACGATATCGGTGGAGTGGTGGTACTGGTGGCGCACTTCGCCCTTCGCCTTGATCCCAGCCGGCCAGTGGATCACCAGCGGGTCGCATACCCCGCCCTGGTAGGTGTAGCGCTTGAACATCCGGTAGGGGGTGGAGAACGCCATCGCCCAGCCGGTTGGGTAGTGGTTGTACGTGTTCGGGCTGCCGAGCTGGTCAACCATCCTCAGGTTCTGCTCGAGGTCGTCGGGGTAGCCGCCGAAGATCTTGCCTTCGTTCACTGAGCCGTCCGGCGAGCCTTCGCCTGAGGCGCCGTTGTCAGCGCAGTAGAAGATGATTGTGTTGTCGAGCTGTCCCGACTCCTCCAGGTAGTCGATGATCCGGCCGACCTGGGCGTCGGTGTACTCGGAGAATCCGGCATAGACCTCGGCCATCCGGCTGAACATCTTCTTCTCGGCATCGTTCAACGAGTCCCAGGGTCGGACGAGATCGGCCGGTGTGAACGTGCCCTCGGTCATCGGGTTCATCGGAGTCAGTTCGGTACCCTCTGGGAGGATGCCCTTCTCGATCATCCGGGGTAGCGCCCACTCGCGGTACGCCTCGTAACCGTCATCGAACTTGCCCTTGTACTTATCGATGTACTCCTGCGGCGCGTGATGAGGCGCGTGGTTGGCGCCGGGGCAGAACCAGAGGTACCAGGGCTTGTTCGGCTCGGTCTGCTTCGAGTCGCGGATCATCCGCAGCGCCTGATCGGCGAGGTCCTTCGAGAGGTGGTAGCCATCCTCCGGCAGGTACGGCTGGCTAATGTAGTGGTTGTCCTCGGCCAGGCTCGGATACCAGTTGTTCGTCTCTCCGCCAATGAAGCCGTAGAAGCGGTCGTAGCCCTGGCCGAGCGGCCAGTTCTTCTTCGACGCCCCCATCGTCCACTCATCAATGGGAACGTTGTGATTCTTGCCCACCCAAAAGGTCGACCAACCGGCGTCCCGCAAGATATTGGCCATCGTCGCGTTCTCCGGCGGGATGTGCGAGCTATAGCCGGGGAAGCCGGTGGACGACTCGGAGATCGACGCGAACCCATTGAGGTGGTGGTTGCGCCCGGTCAGAAAGGTCGAGCGGGTGGGCGAGCAGAGCGCGGTCGTGTGCCACTGCGAGTAGGTCAACCCGTTCGCCGCCAGCCGCTCCATCGTCGGCATGTTGATCCGGCCCCCGTACGGCGACCAGGCCGCGCATCCGGTATCGTCGTACAACACCACGAGCACGTTCGGCGCACCCTCCGGCGCCTTGTCCGCGAGAAACGCCGGCCAGTCCGCCGTCGAGTCGCGGACATCCAGCTTGATCTCACCCGTGAATGGCTTCGGCACGTCAGCCCTCCTCAGGGTTTTGCACGCGGGGCCATGTGCATTGTGGAGACGGGCGGATCCGTCAGTGGTTGGCCCCGCTCATGGCCGCCTCCATCTTTTCGAGCGCCTGGTCGATCGTGAAGCTCGCCGCCTTCTGCCGCGGCGGGAACTCGTTGAACGTCGCGAGGAACTCAGACACAATCCCGGATGCCGCAAGGACGATGTAGCCCTTGGCCGCGAGCCAGTCCCAGTACGTGTTCGAGGTGGTGTCCGCCCGTTCAAACGGATCGGATCGCAGGTTGTACAGCTTTGGGATACGGAGGGCCGTGAACGGCTCAGCCCACAGTGCCAATGTCCCGGGCATCCGCTGTTCCATGAACACGACTTTCCAATTGTCGAAACGCAGCGCGACGAGGTCACCGTCGTCGCTGAAGTAGATGAACCCTTGGCGCGGGCTTTCCTGCTCCTCGCCAGTGAGATAGGGCAGCAGATTGTAGCCGTCGATATGCACCTTGAAACTCTTGCCTGCGGCTGGATATCCCTGCTTCAACTTCTCGACGATGTCCGGCTCGCCCGCTGCTGCCAGGAAGGTGGGCAGCCAGTCGTGATGCTGGACGATCTCGTTGGAGACGGCTCCCGCCGGGATCTTCCCCGGCCAGCGCACCATCAGCGGGATGCGAAAAGCGCCTTCCCAGTTCGTGTTCTTCTCACTGCGGAAGGGCGTCATCGCTCCATCCGGCCATGTATTCATGTGCGGCCCGTTGTCCGTGCTGTACATCACGATCGTGTCGTCCGCGATGCCCAACTCGTCCACCAGATCGAGCAACTGACCGACGTGCTTGTCGTGGTCGATCATCGTGTCGTGATAGGGAGACTGCCAGCGCCCCGCCTGCCCGATGCTCTCCGGCTTGGCATGCGTGCGGAAGTGCATGTGCGTCGTGTTTACCCAGCAGAAGAAGGGCGTGTCCGCCGCCTGCTGCCGCCGGATGAAGTCGCTCGCTGCCGCGACGAACTCGTCGTCGCACGTCTCCATCCGCTTCCGATTAAGCGCGCCGGTGTCCTCGATCCGCTGCCTGCCGACGCGGCCCCAGCGAGGCTGTTCGGTCGGGTCGTCCTCATCCGTCGCGTAGCAGTGCAGCACGCCGCGTGGACCGAAGCGCTCACGGAACTGGGGGAAGCCGTTGGCGCTGGGGTAATCCGGATCTTCCGGGTCCTCTTCGGCGTTCAAGTGGTAGAGGTTGCCGAAGAACTCGTCGAACCCGTGCACAGTCGGCAGGTACTCATTCTTGTCGCCGAGGTGGTTCTTGCCGAACTGCCCCGTCCCGTAGCCCTGGTTCTTGAGCAACTCCGCGATCGTTGGATCCTCCGCCTGCAATCCCACCGGCGCGGCGGGCATGCCCACCTTGCTCAACCCGGTACGGAAGACGCTCTGCCCGGTGATGAACGACGAGCGCCCCGCCGTGCAGCTCTGCTCACCATAGGAGTCGGTGAAGCGCATCCCCTCGTTGGCGATCCGGTCGATGTTCGGCGTGCGGTAGCCCATCAGCCCGTCGCTGTAGCAGCTCAGATTGGTGATGCCGATGTCATCACCCCAGATCACCAAAACGTTCGGCTTTCCCTGTGGCATGTACGTCACTCCTTTGCAGATGCGGATAGCGGATTCGACTCGGCCGGACCATCGAACGGGCCGGCGATCGACAGAAAACCAGATTACTGGCAATCTATGCTCATGAAGACAACGCTCAACCTCCCTGATGAGTTGATACGCGCGGTGAAACTCCGCGCCGTCGAAGAGAACCGGAAGCTCACCGACATGATCGCCGACCTCCTCCGGCGTGGCTTGGCTCAGGAGCCCGACGCGCCGCCGGCCATCCGCAACCGCGTAAGGCTCCCGCTGGTGAAAGGCGCTCACTGTGCCCGGCCAGATGAAGAGATGACTCCAGAGCGTGTCGCGCAAGTCCTGCTTGACCAGGAGGCCGAGTGGAGCCGTGATGCTTTGCGATCGCAATGTCTGGCTGGCGCTCGCGCTGCTCGATCATACCCACCACGACGCTGCCCGCAGATGGCTTGAGACGGCTACCAAACCCGGAGCCGTCCTCTTTTGCCGCGCGACACAGCAGACATTTCTTCGGCTCCTGACCACCGCAGCCGTTCTCGCTCCGTATGGGATTCCGCTGCTCACCAATCAGCAGGCGTAGGACGTGTACGAAGCGCTCCTCGCCGACGACCGGATCATCCTCCAGGCCCGAGAGCCGGCCGGACTGGAGCGCCGCTGGAAACAGTTCGCCGTGCGAGAAACGGCGTCGCCGAAGCTCTGGATGGATACATACCTGGCTGCCTTCGCCCGGACCGGCGGCTACCGGTTGGTGACGACCGACGCCGCCTTCAACCAATTCGTCGGACTGGACCGCGTGTTGCTTCACCCGCCGTAAGCCGCATCTTGACAGCATGTAGCTCGCTGCTACGATGCCACTGTGCCGATACGTACGACCGTGACCCTCGATCCTGATGTGGCCGAGCAAGTCAAAGAGCTTGCGCGGCGACGCAATGTTTCGTTCAAGGTCGCCCTGAACAGCACCATCCGTGCGGGGCTTGCGGCCGAGCGGGGTGGCCGACGACCGTTCAAGGTGGAAGCCCGGCCGTTGGGCTTGCGTCCAGACATTGATTGGACGAAGGCACTTCAATTGGCCGCGGACCTGGAGGACGAGGAAATCATCCGCAAACTCGAGTTGCGGAAGTGACCGAGTAGGGCTGCAATCCATGAAGCTGCCCGATGTCAATCTTCTCTTGTACGCGTACGATACGAGATCGCCCCACCACACTCCCGCTCGTCGATGGATCGAAACGGTGCTGTCCGGAACCGAGAGTGTCGGCTTTGCATGGGTCGTCCTACTCGCCTTCGTACGGATCTCCACTCGAATCAGATTCGCCGGCCAGCCGTTCGAGCCGGCTGAAGCTTTCGATATCGTTGAACGCTGGCTCGCCCAACCGTGTGCGCTGGTCCTCCATCCGACCGAGCGCCATCTCGCGGTGCTGCGCGGGCTCGTGGAGCCGCTGGGGACGGCAGGCAACATCACCACGGACGCGCACCTTGCGGCGCTGGCGATCGAGCACGGGGCCGAGGTCTGCTCGGCCGACACCGACTTCGGCCGCTTCCGTGGGCTCCGCTGGACCAACCCGCTGGCGTAGGACCGCGCTGCCACTCCGGGTGCCGCGCTCATCTCGTCGTTGCCGCTCACGCCCTGCTTCGTTCGGCGGCTGAGGGAGTGATGGCCCTGGGCCGCTCCACCGTCATTGTGTCGAGGCGACATATCTCGGTCCTGATTTCGGCCCGGTTTCCGACCTAACGTCTACTGCTTCGCCATCGCGACCCGCAGGAAATCCTCGGGATCGATCAGGTGGTCGTGACTGTCGTGGCCTCCCTCCATCTCGATCCACTTGATCGTGCCGGTGAAGGCGTTGTCCCGGGCCGGATAGTCGTCGGTCACCGGCGAGAGCGCGTCCCGGCCCACGTCGGTGTACTCATAGCCGAATCCGATTCCCTCAGTGTGTTCGACTCGCCCCTCGCCGGTCTTCGTCCCGTCGACGTAGAGGGTGATGGCGCCGCCCTTGCCCAGGCCACCGCCGTCGTAGGCAAACTCCATCCGCAGCTGATGCGTGCCGGATGGCACCGGCTGGTCCGCCCGGACGTAGGTCTGGTCGATACCGAAGAGGTTGTAGCAGAATGCCGGCCGGCCATCTTTCAAATAGAAGGACCACCCGCCCATGCCGCCGCCGAGGTTGAGAAGGACGCCGCTGGCGCCGCCGTCGGGGATCTCGACTTCGGCGGTCAGCGACCAGGAGCGGTTGCGCGAGTTGACGACGTGTTGCTCGGTGAGTGCGCCCATACCCGGCAGCAGGACCTGCTTGTCGCCGACCAAGGATGGTTTGCCACTGACTTCGGGCAGCACCCTTTCGAAGGAGCGGTCGTCCAGCGGCAGCACGTTGTAGCGGGTGGCCTCGATCAGAAACAGGCGCTGCAGCTCGTGGAGCTTGTCCGGATGCTCCATCGCCAGGTCGCGGGCCTGGGTCCAGTCGGTGCCGCCGTCGTAGAGTTCCCACACATCGTCGTCGAAGGCGATACCGACATCGCCGGTGGTTTGCCAGGGCGTGCGGTGCTTGGTCACCGCCGACCAGCCTCGGTGATAGATGCCGCGGTTGCCGAAAATCTCGAAGTACTGCGTGTCATGCCATTCGTCGGCGCCGGCATCGTCGAAGCTGTAGACCATACTGACGCCCTGCATCGGCTCCTGGGTGACCCCATTGACCTGTGTCGGTTCCGGAATCCCCGTCGCTTCGATCACCGTCGCGGCGACGTCGATCACGTGGCTGAACTGGTGGCGGATCTCGCCCTTGGCCTTGAAGCCGTTCGGCCAGCGGACGATTGTGCCGTTGCGGGTGCCGCCCCGGTGCGAGGCCACCTGTTTCGTCCACTGGTAGGGCGTGCACATCGCGTGTGCCCAGCCGACGGCGTAGTGCGGGGCCGATTCGGGCCCGCCGAGCTTCTCCAGCCGGCTGCGCAGGAACTCCGGCGTCTCCAGCGCCCCCATGCCGTTGAGGCTGATCAGCTCGTTGAAGGTGCCCTGGATCGTGCCCTCGGCTGAGGCGCCGTTGTCGCCGATGATCAGGTAGCCGAGCGTGTCGTCGAGCACGCCGAGCTCGCCGAGCGTGTCGATCAGCCGGCCGATGTGATGGTCGGTGTGTTCGAGGAAGCCGGCATAGTTCTCCATCTGACGGCGGAGGATCGGCTTCATCTCGTCGTCCGTCTCGTCCCAGGCTGGGATGACGTCGTGACGTTTGGTCAGCTCCGCGTCCGCCGGGATAACGCCGAGTTCCTTCTGGCGGGCGAAGGTCCGCTCGCGCAGCGCGTCCCAACCGTCGTCGAACGTGCCCTTGTACTTGTCCGCCCACTCCTCGGGAACGTGGTGTGGGGCATGCGTGGCGCCCGGTGCGTAGTACATGAAGAACGGCCTGTCCGGCGCCAATGCCCGCTGCTGTCGCACCCAGGTGATCGCTCTGTCCGTCATATCTTCGGTGAAGTGATACCCCTGCTCCGGTGTGCCCCACGGGTCCACACGGTTGGTTCCCTCGTGTAGTGTGGGATACCACTGATCGGTTTCGCCGCCGAGGAAGCCGTAGAAGTACTCGAAGCCGTTGCCGGGGCTGGGCCAGCGGTCGAACGGCCCCACCGGACTCGTCTCCCAGGTCGGCACCTCGTGACACTTGCCAAAGTGCGCTGTCGCATAGCCGTTGAGCTTGAGGATCTCGGGCAGCGGCGCGCAGGTATTGGGCCGCATCGACGTGTAGCCGGGTGCGGCGGTGGCCATCTCCGTGATGCCGCCCATGCCAACCGTGTGGTGATTGCGGCCGCTGATCAGCGCCGCCCGCGTCGGTGAGCAGATCGCGGTCGTGTGGAACCGGGTGTACCTCAACCCCTCCGCCGCCAGTCGCTCCGCCGTCGGCGTGTTCACCGGCCCGCCGAAAGCGGACGAGGCGCCGAACCCAACATCGTCGATCAACATGATCAACACGTTCGGCGCGCCGGCCGGCGGCCGCACCGGCCGGATCGGTGCGAATTTCGCCTCCCGGTCCTTGGCGTCATACAGGACCGTCCCCGCATAGCGTCGATCGGGGATCGGCAGGATCTCGCGCTGAAGGCGGTCAGATTGATCGGGCATCTGCTTGCTCCACCTTGGTAGTGTTGGCTCCGGCACCATCGTCATTGGGTACATGCACAATGCATAGGAAGCCGATGTGGCCCGGAGGGCTCACTCTCGGGCCATCATCGCGACGGCCTCGCGCTCGATATCGACGACGGGCTCGCCGGAGACGTCCACGATCACCTGCTTGATCGTGCCGCCGGTGAAGGCATACGGCCGCTCACCCGCATAGTCATCGGTGACCGGTTCGCCGGGGTCCTTGCCGATGTTGAGACCCTCCCCCACCAGCGAGAAATTCCCCGGTTGCGTCTGGATCCGGCCCGACCCCACCGGCTCGTCGTTGATGTAGAGGGTGAGGGTGCCCTGGGTCGGCCGGCTGTCGCCTTCCTTCACGAAGGCCGCTGACAGCATCACCTGGCCGGCCGGCAGATCCCGCGTCGCCGTGATCTTCTGCTCCAGGCTGCCGACGTAGCTGTAGAAGTACGTCAGCTTCCGGTCCTTGACGTAGAGCGAGTGTCCGCCAAAGCGTGCTCCCTGGGAGAAGAGCACGCCCTCGGCGTCAGCCGACGTGATGTCCACGTCCGCTACGATCGTGTAGCTGCGGTTGCGAATGTTGACCGCGGCCGTTTCCGGCACTTCAGCTGTGCCCGGATAGTAGATATAGCGGCCGCGTTCTGGGACAACCTGCGGCCTGCTTGGGTCGGCCAGGATCTCGACGGCGGTCCGGTCGTCGATCGGCAGGCCACGGTATTGGCCCGCCGCATAGAACCAGAGTTGGACCAACTCCTGGACCTTGCCCGGGTGCTCGTCCGCCAGGTCATGCATCTCGGTCCGGTCTTCCTCGGTGTTGTACAGTTCCCAGCGGTCGTGCTCGAAGTTCGCCCAGCCGGCGATCGTCGGGTGGACGGCGACCGCCTTCCAGCCCTTGTGCCAGATTGCGCGGGAGCCGAGCATCGTGAAGAACGCCGTCTCCTTCGGCGTCGGCGCGTTCGCGTCGTCGAAGGTTGAGCGGAGGCTGACCCCTTCCAGCGGCACCTGCGGGAACCCCTTGACCTCCTCCGGCAGCGTCACGCCGAGGCAGTCGTAAAGCGTCGGCACGATGTCGGTTGCGTGGGCGTACTGGTGGCGGATCTCGCCCCTCGCATTGATTCCCTTCGGCCAGGAAACGATCAGCGGGTCGGCGGTACCGCCCTCGAAGTTGTAGCGCTTCCACATCTTGAACGGTGTGTTGAACGCCCACGCCCAGCCCGTTGGGTAGTGGTTGTACGTTGCCGGGCTGCCCAGATCGTCCAGGTAGTGCAGGTTCTCTTCGATGTCGTCCGGGATGCTGTTGAAGAACTTATTCTCGTTGACCGACCCGTTCGGCCCGCCTTCACCGCTGGCGCCGTTGTCCGAGACGAAGACCACGATCGTGTTGTCGAGTTGCCCTGTCGCTTCGAGATAATCGAGCAGCCGCCCGATCTCGTGGTCCGTGTGCGAGAGGAAACCCGCGTAGACCTCGGCCATCCGCGCAAAGAGCTTCTTCTCATCCTCCGACAGTGCGTCCCAGGGCCGGACGACATCGACCGGGTTCCACGGCTTGCCATCGACGCTTTGTTCCTCGATGTATGGATTGATCGGCGACAGCACGGCGTTCGCCGGCATGATGCCCATCTGCTTTTGACGTTCGAACACGAGCTCGCGGTACTGCTCGTAGCCCATGTCGAACCTGCCCTTGTACTTCTCGATCCACTCCTTCGGCGCGTGATGGGGTGCGTGGCAGGCGCCGGGGCAGAAGTACATGAAGAACGGCTTCTCTGGTGCGATCACCTTCGCGTCCTTGATGAACTCGATCGCCTTGTCAGTCAAATCCGTGGTCAGGTGGTAACCGTCCTCCGGCCACGCCGGTTGCTCGACCGGGTGGTTGTCGTAGATCAGGTCCGGATACCACTGGTTGGTTTCGCCGCCGAGGAAGCCGTAGTAGCGTTCGAAACCACGCCCGACCGGCCAGTTGCGCTTGGTCGAGGCCATGTTCATCTCGTCGGACGGACAGAGGTGCCACTTGCCGAGCATGTACGTGTTCCAGCCGCGCTCGCCGAGCACCTCGGCGATCGTGGCGCACTCGAACGGGATATGGCCGTTCGAGCCGGGGAAGCCGGAGGTCGCTTCGGCGATGCAGGCCATGCCGTTGGTCGTGTGGTTGCGCCCGGTCAGGAGGGACGAGCGCGTCGGTGAGCAGAGTGCCGTGGTGTGCCAGTTCGTGTAGGTGAGGCCCCGCGCCGCGAGCCGGTTGATGTTCGGCGTCTCGATCAACCCGCCCCACGGCTCCATTGCCGAGAAGCCGACGTCGTCGAGGACGATGTAGAGCACGCTCGGCGCGCCCTCCGACGCCTGGGGCTGCATATACGGCGTCCAATCCGGCGTGGACTCCCGAATGTCGATGTTGATTACACCGGAGAAGGTCTTCGCCACGGTACAACTCCTGATAAACTGCGGCCCTCGCCGACGATGAGTGAAGTCAACTCACTCACTCCCAGACACGCGCACGATGCAGCGGAAGCCGATGTGCGCCGTTGAGGTTTCCACCGATTCACCCTGGCGGGCGGCGGGGCGATACCGCAGGCAGTAGTTCGGCGCGCAGAGGTGGGAACCGCCCTTCACCACGCGCCGGGGGATGTGCGCGCCGGGCTGGCCGAGGTCGTAGCTCTGGTCCGGTGAGACGATGCGCGGATTGTGCGGCGTGCAGCATGCCTTCTCCGGCTCATCCGGGTGGCGCGGCGTGAAGAAGTCGCTCGTCCACTCCCAGACGTTGCCCGCCATGTCGAACAGCCCGTAGCCGTTCGGCGGGAACGACCCGACCGGCGAGGTGCCGACATAGCCGTCGAGCTCGAGGTTCTGCCAGGGGAACTCCCCCTGCCAGGTGTTGGCGAGCATCTTGCCCTTCGGCGCGAACTCGTCGCCCCAGACGAACGCCTTACCATCGAGCCCGCCGCGGGCCGCCATCTCCCACTCGGCCTCGGTCGCCAGCGACTTGCCCGCCCAGGCGGCATACGCCTCCGCGTCTTCATAGGCGACGTGGACGACCGGGTGCCGGTCGCGTCCGTTCAGGGTGCTGCCCGGCCCTTCCGGATGCTTCCAGCACGTCCCGGGAACATACTCCCACCAATTGCGATAGTCGTTCAGATTCACCGGGCCGCGCGAGCGGCGAAAGACGAGCGAGCCGGGCACGAGCAGCGCCGGATCGGCGTCGGGATAGTCCACCGGGTTCAGCGGACGCTCGGCGACGGTGACGTAGCTGGTTTCCTTGACGAATCGGCGGAACTCGATGTTTGTCACCGTGTGTTGGTCCATCCAGAAGCCATCGACGGTGATGTGATGCACCGGCCGTTCTTCCGGGTAGAAATTCTCCGATCCCATCAGGAAGGCGCCGCCCGGTATCCAGACCATCCGCTTGTGTGGCGGCGGTCCCGGCGCGGCGTTGGTCGTGCTGCCGATCGATGTCGTGTTCGTCATGATGAAGTCTCCGAAGGTTTTGCCGATTCAGACGTCGCGGCATTTCCCGCCGCGAGCGCCGCTTGCACAGCATCCTCCACCGTCGGGAAGATGTGAGTGAGGTGCCTGGCGTCGTCGGCGCTGCGGAGCACATCCCGCACCTGGCCGATCTCCCGTGCAACATACAGACCGATGCCGTCGCGTTCGAGATCGTCGGCCAGCTCGACGAGCATCTTCGCCGCCGTCACGTCAACGTATGGCATCGTCTCTCCGTCGAGGACGATCGCTGTCGTTCCCTCCGCCCCCGCGTGCTGGCGCACGACCGCCCGCACCGTATCGGCGTTGGCGAAGAAGAGGCCGCCCTCGATCCGCAGAACGGTGACACCGGACGTTCGCTGATTCTCTTGGTGACGCTCGACATCGGCGTACTGATCGGCGCTGCCCGGCACTTTGCCGAGCACGGCGACGTGCGGACGCGAGGCGCGATAGAGGAGGAGTACCAACGCAACGAAGATGCCGATGAAAAGCCCCGGCAACGTGTCGAACACGAGTACGCCGATCATCGCGGCCAGCGCGGCGAGAAAGTCGGGACGCGCGGCGACTCCGTAAATCCGGCCGAGCCGCCGCGTGTAGGTGCGATACAACCGAATCAGTGAGCGGTAATCGACCAGCTCGACCAGCGCCGCGATCACCACCGCCGCGAGCGTTGCCTCTGGTAGCTCTTCGAACAGCCCGGTGAGAAAGAGCAGCGTGATCACGGTGAGTACGGCGACGAACAGTCCGGAGATCTGACTCTTCGCCCCGGCGCCGGCGTTGACCGCCGTCTTGGAGAGGCTGCCGTTGACGACCATGCCGCCGGAGAGACCGGCGCCGACGTTGGCGACGCCGAGGCCGAGCAGTTCGTGGTTGGGATCGATCTCGTAGTGCTCCCTGGTGGCATAGGTCTTGGCCGCGCCGAGCCCTTCCGCAAAGCCGACGAGCATGACGCCGAGCGCGCTCGCCGACAGCACCCCATAATCCTGCAGCGACACATCGGGCAGGCCGAACGAGGGCAGACCGCTGTCGATCTCACCGACGATCGCGACGCCGCGAGAGTCGAGATTGAAGAGAACGACAGCGAGGATGCCGACGAGAACGGCGACCAATGACCCCGGAACGACGGGAAGCAACTCCTTCAATCCCACCACGATCGCCAGTGCGATCAGCCCGACCAGGAGTGTCCAGCCGTTCGTCTCGTCGAGGTTCTGGAGGAAATGCCAGAGTTGCTCGAAAAAATTGCCCTCGCCCTTCTCGATACCGAACAGCTTGGGCAATTGTCCGGCGATGATCGTCAGGGCAAGTCCGATGATGAATCCTTTGAGCACCGGCTCCGAGACGAAGCTGGCGAGGAAGCCGAGCCGCAGCAGACCGGCGACGAGGGCGGCGACGCCAACGCTGATCGCCAGGGCCGTCGTCAGCGTGACGAATTCGGGCGACCCCGGTGTTACGACTTCCGCGACCGCCGCCGCTGAAAGCGCCGCCGTGGCGGCCATCGGCCCGACGACGAGATGCCGGGAGCTGCCAAACACGGCATAGAGCACCAGGGCAGGCGGCGCCGCGTAGAGGCCGACGACCGGCGAGACGCCGGCGATCGTGGCGTAGGCCAGCGCCTCTGGCACGAGCACTGCCCAGACCGTGAGCCCGGCGATCACGTCGCCGCGTAGCCAGGACCGGTCGTATCCGCGAAGCGACGGAAAGAAGTTCATGGCGTGTCCCAGACCACGGCTATGGACACCCCGCCCCAACCGCCTCGATCAGTTGCTGCGCTGCCGTCACAACCTGCTGCAACGCATCGGCAAACTGGGACGCTCGCTCGGTCAATGGCATTCCCTCGGTATCCCGAATCGAGGTACTCACGTTGTCCAGCGCGGTTCGGAGCGCGGTCGTCTCGTCACGGAACTCCGCTTCCGCTGCATCGGCCAATTCCGTGAGATCCTGACGCAATTGGTTCAACGGCGACCGCAAGGCGTTTGTGCCTTGCTGGATCACGTTCACGTCAAGCACCAGGTCCAGCGATCGCCGTACATCGTCGCGCGCTTCGCAAACGCTCTCGGAAGTGTTTGTGTCACAACCGATAGGAAGCAACCCGGCCAGCAGAATGGCCAGAACCATTGGCACACGCAGCATCCCGCTCCCTCCTACTCTGATCGGTGGCTCAAGGTTCCTGAACCACTCTACGCCTGAGCGGGCGTATGGTGTCTGAAACGCGCCGAAGGCCGCATCGTCTGTGCAGATCTCAGACTCATCCGATTGCGGGCGGCAGACCATCGGGTGATGACTGTATCCCAACCACGGAAGAACCTGTAAAGCACCTTGGGTTCCGATGATTCAGAACCGGCAAGAGAGACGGCACTGCCTCTGCGTTGACGGTCGACGCAGAGGCAGGTCAGGTTTGCGATCGATAAACCGATTGCGCTTAGCTTGCCGGCGTCTGCGCACCCTTGAGCGCTGCCTGCAGCTTCTCCTCGGCGTCATGCGGCAGATTAGTCTGCAACACCTCTCCACCGAATTGCTTGAGCCCGTCGGTAAACCGATCGGTCGTTGCGCCGGAGATCAGCATGAACACCGCCGAGCTGCCCGGCTTCATCTTCTCGCTGATGCCCTTGACGAAGCTCTCGTCAAGACCGATCTGGGTAAAGTGGCCGAAGAGTGCGCCGAGCCCGGCCCCGATCGCCACACCAAGGACCGGAACAAAGAAGATCAAGCCGAAGAGCAGACCCCAGAACGCCCCCCAGGTCGCTTCCGCGCCGGTGAGGCGCTCGACATTGTGGACCTTGACCTTCCCGTCCGGATCCTTCGTTGCGTAGACGGCGCTCTGCAGATTGACGAGATACTCCTTCTCCATTGACTCCAGACCATTCATGGCCCGCTCAGCCGTTCCCTCGTCGGGGTACACAATCGAAACCAGCGTACTCGCCATATCGCTCCTCCTTCGGACAACTGCATTGACGCCATGTGGCCTGGCCGCGCTTGGGCGACGCTTGCCGTCATCGCTGACCACCGATTTGGGGCCGTTACCGAGTCCATCAGGAACGTGGCGGTGAGGCGCCTTGAATGGCGGCCCGTGCCTCTTCCGCCGCGGCCGCCTCGATCACACCCGCTGTGACCAGCGCACGCACCGCCGCATCAGCCGCCGCTGTCTCGATCACGTCCGCCGCGATCAGGGCACGCACCGCTTCGAGCGCTGCCTCCCGCTTCACCTCTTCAGCAGCCGCGACCGTGACGGCGGCCTCCTCGGTCGCCGTTTCTTCAACGGCCATCGTCCCGGCCACGACCCGCGCCGCCTCGTCGACGGCGGCGTCTTCGATCAGGTCCGCGGCGATCAGTGCCTTCGCCGCCCGCTCTGCTGCCGAAGCCTCGACGTCAGCGGCAGCAGCAACTGTGGCAGCAGCCTCCGCTGTTGCCGCGGCTTCGACGGCCATCGCCGTGGCGACAACGTCTGCTGCCTCGGCGACGGCTGTTTCTTCGATCAACGCCGCTGCCGCCAGCGCCCGCGCCGCCTCCAGCGCCGCCAGCGCTTCCACCGCCTCGGCCGCCTCGATCGCCTCCGCTGCTTCCAGCTTCGCCTCCAATTCCCGGCCGACCATCACGAGCACGTCCGGTCCGATCAGTGCCTGCGCCAGCAGCCGGCCGCCCGCATCGCCGACCGCCTCCCGCAGCCGCGCCGCCCAGTGGTGCTCGACGACGAGTACGGCGCCGGCGCCGCCACGCGGGATGCTCTCCGCCAGGTCACGGAGCTGGTCGATGCTGAGGCCGTGGTCGCGCTCCGCAACCGCCATCGCGCCCATCGCCGCGCCGGCCGCTGCGCCCGCCAGTCCGTCGATCTGCAGGCCGAGCAGCCCGCCCGCGACCGCGCCGAGCCGCTGCCGCTCGCGTTCGGAGAGGTCGGTCATATGCATGGCCGTTTGGACGTTGCCGCCTCGATCCTTCTGCACGAAGAGCAGATCGACAATTCGGATCACGCCCCGCTTGCGTACACGACGCAGCTCCGCCAGGATCTGGCCGCTGAAGCGGTCGCCCTGATCGAAGCCGATCAGCAGCACCTGGATCGGTCCTGTTACCCGCTTCGCCGTGACCATCTTCGAAATCCTCCTCCATCGGCCGTGTGCTGATCGCACCGGCTAGGGTTGTGCGTTGTATTCACGAAACCGCTTCGAAGTCGCCCGGCTTCCACGAGCCATCGAAGGCGGCTTGCTCTGGGCCGTAGATGCGGAAGTAGACGAACCACCCGCGGCCGGGAAGCGTCTGAATCCAGCGCCCTTCTTGTCCGGCCGGCGCCGTCGGGCCAAAGGAGAGGTCGATGGACGAATCCGTGCTGACATCCGCCAACTCGAACAGCGAGCGCAGCGCCGCCTTGCCCTGGTCGGTCTGGATCTGACTGCGCGTCAGGGCGTCGTAGACCGTCACCGACCAGAACAGCTTGCCCGGCACCGGCTGCGGCACCCGGAGGCTGTAAGCCTTGCCACCATCGAGATAGGCGCCGCTCCGGTCGCGCAGGCCCAACCAGTAGACTGAGCCGGCGCCCGCTCCCCGGTGGAACATCGCGGGCGAGGCGGCGATCGCCTGGTAGAACCACTTCTCTCGCGCGTCGGTGTCGAGGTAGTCAGCGGCGTTGAAGTTGCCGTCCTCGAAGCGCAGCGCCGCCCATTCCCACTGCCGATCGGGCCACACCACGCGGTCGGGCCGGCGATCGGCGAAGGACTGGACCCGCATCTGGATATTGGCGGCCTTGGCCGCGCGTTCGAGGATGCTCCGCATGCGTGCGTCCGGGGCGAAGGGCTTGCCTTTAGCGATGCCGAGCACGGCCAGATCGCCGTAGGCGACGCGATAGGCCTCCAGCGGTGGCTCGGTGTCGATCACCTCGTGGAGCGCCTCCCAGTACGTGATGTTGTCCTCCCAGGTGAGCGGTGTCGTGTCCTGGGGCGTCTCCGTCAGGTTGAGCCAGCGAGGCGCGGTCCAGCCGGGGGGAGGATTGAGTGGCCGCACCGTCACCGTCTGGATGCGCGCCATCGCCTCGGCCATGTCGCCTCCTACGGGCAGGGAGCGGATGCCGGTGAGGACACGGTAGGTGGTCGCCGTGGCGACGTGATACCCGGCGGGCACGTCGCCGGTGTAGCCAGGCGGTAGGAGCAGGTGCCTACCGCCCTGGCCGGCGTCGGGACCGGGCAGGCCCATATCCGCGACCCAGCGCTGGTTGAGGTCCATCGCCACACAGATCAGGGGGCCGGGCGGCAGCTCGATCATGATCGGCCCCGCCCGCAGGTCGAGCAGGATCGGCCCATAAGGCGTATCAGAGTTGAGCGTGAAGCCGACCGTGCGGGGATAGGTTTCCATCATGCCGAAGACGGCGTTGTCCACCAGGCCGACCGCCGCCGGGCCTTTGAACATCGCCAGCCCCGACACGGTCGGATAGAAGAAGCGATAGGCCTGGATCGCGCGATTGAGGTCGGCCTCGTCATAGGCCCGCTGGATCGTCTCTGGTGTCGGGTAGCCACCGGTGAACGTGTCCATGCCCTCGCTGGCGTGCGTTGTCATGCTGTCGTGTCCTTGTTCAGCTTGACGGGGCGCTCGTCGATGGCGGGTTGCCGCTGGGCGCCGTGGGCTGGGTCCCGCTCTGACCGACGGGCTGTGCCGCCGGCTGCGATGCGGCGCTGGCGCTGGTGGAACCGGCCGCCGCGGGCTGCGCTCCGACCTCAGCGTCCATGGCGGAGACGATCACGCCGGAAAGCTCGTCGCCCACCGTGAGCGTGACGACATTGGCGTTGGGGATCGCGAGGTCTTTGATCAACGTTTCCGACTCGATATCTTCGACCAACACCAGGAACGCCGACGTGTTCGGCGGCAAGGACTCTCCGGCCTTCTTCAAGTCCTCGGCCGGAATCGCGCGGCCCATGAAGTGGCCGGCGATGCCGCCCGCCACGCCGCCGGTCACCGCCAGCGCGAGCACGCCGACCGGCCCGCCCAACAGCCCCAGCAGGCCGCCGGCGACCGCTCCGACTGTGCCGCCGACACCGCCCCGACCCGGCTCGTGGATGTGCACCGAACCGTCCGCCTCGCGGATCACCACTGCTTCGGCAACAACCTTGTACCCCTCGGTCTTCTGCGCTTCCTTGATCTCCTTGACCGCCGCATCGGCGCTCGTGGTGTCGGCAAAACTGAACATCACGATGTGGTAGACCCGGCCCTGCTCCTGCTTCGTCGTCACGGTATCACTCTCCTTGTGTCCGTTTCGCGCCGTCTGGCTGCCGCGGAATCACGACGTGCGTGGTCGTCGCGCGCGCCCTAATCGAACAGCCCGCCGATGCCCTGTCCTAACAGTTTGGCGCCGAAGATGAGGAACAATACCGTCATCACCGCCGCGTTGTGGTGGAGCAGCCACGTCTTCCATGCGTCCATCGTCTTCTTCGCGCTCTCGCCGCCGATGAGGAAGTACAGCACCGGTCCAGCGATGCTCACACAGGCGATCACCAGAAAGACAAGGAATGTGATCGCCGTGTCGCCGGTCGAAAGCCCCGCCTGCGCGATCGCCACCGTCGCCCCGACCACCAGCGCCAGATTCTTCGGATTAAGCCCGGAGAGGAGCGCGCCCAGCCCCAGCGCCATCAGCGGCTTCACGGCGTCGATCGACTGCATCCACTTCGGTACCGGCGGCTCCTCCCCTTCCGTGGGCCGGCTGCGCCACTGTCGCACCGCCAGCACGAAGAAGAGCAACCCCAGCAACAGCTTGACCACGGCGGCGGCGTTCGACCCATCCTCGCTGCTGTCCACGTCACCGGAGTCAGAGACGAACAGCACAATCACGCCGACCACGGTGATTCCGAGGATCCAACCCAACAGAAAGGCCGGACCGTTGGAACGGGCCTTTGCGGAGAAGAGCATCAGGATCACCGCGACGATCGGGATCGGGCTGATCGCTACACCGATCGCAAAGGGGAGGATGTCGCCGATCGCCTGACCCATCGCATTGCCTCCCAAACAGCGCGGCGCCGCCGAGCGCCCGGGGGCTAGGGCATGGGCGCCCTAGCCTTCTGTTGCCTGCAGATCAACCAGCGCGTGGCTCGCCGTTCTTCGCTCGGACCGATGAGCGCCGCTGATAGGGTCACCACTGTGGCGGCACAGCCGGCTGTCCGTCTGCCTTACCGGCAGTTGAGGCTCGCCGTCATCTGCTCCCGCGCGCTGGTGACGGCGGCGATCTGTGATTGAATCTGGGCGAGCGCCCCGACGGCGGTCTGATCGTCGTCGACGTCGTCGACAGCGTCATCGAGGTTCTCCTCCGCATCGCGCAGTTCCTCCGCGCGCTCGTCTGCTACCCGGCGCACGGCCCGCGCGGCGTCCTGTGCCGACTCATGGACCTGCTTGGCCGCGTCCTTATACTGCTCGACGGTCGAAGTGGGACCGAGCGCGGTCAGCGCCGCGACTGAGGCTTGGAGCTCGTTGAGCTCGGTACAGGCATCCGCCTGGATGTCTTCGTCGGAATCTCGACAGGCCGTCAGCGTCATCAGCGCCAGGACGGCCAGAACGAAGGTCGCGAGCTTCATATCTCACCCATCCTTTGGACGGACGCACTGTTCAGGCAGCCGTGCGGCCCGGCCCGTACTGGTTGTAGACGGCGATGCCGTTGTTCCGGTTCGCGATCGTCTGTGCCCAGTTCGAGATGTCGATCAACGCGCCCAAGGCGATCAGGAGCCAGCCGCCGAGGTTGATGCTGCCGATCGTGGAGACGTCGACCAGCACATAGAGCAGCGTCGTAAAGGGCAGAAAGATCAGCCCGAGCAACGGCCAGAACCAATTGTCATCGAAGGCGATATTCACCCAATCGGTAAATGCCCAGATGATCAGCAGGCCGATCCGCGGAAACGTGGCGGCCAATCCGACAAAGAGGCAACCAAGACACATAGCTCGATACTCCTCCGAGAGACACGACGAAGCCGCGCTGGTCCCGAACGCGCCCACGGAACCCCAACCCGCTCGTCTCGCATCGCCGTCGGGTACGGTTCCGGGCTGGGCGTGGCACGGGTGCCGGCTAGGTCTTTGCGCCTGCCTTGCGCTCGGCGATGCGGTCGCCCAGCGTCAGGAACCCAAAGAACGCGATGATACCGCCGGCACCCGCGCCGACCAGCGCCACGGCGCTGCCGATCAGCTCGAAACCGAGCTTCCACAGGAGGAAGCCGATCAAGAACCCCACGATCGCACCGAGGATCACGGACAGGATCCATAACCCGGTATAGCCAAGCGCCGCCATCTCTAGCCCTCCCTCGTTTGACTGCTGTCGCGTGCTCCTCACCCACCGAGGAGCTTCGCCTTGGCCGCGGAGAATTCTTCGTCGGTGAGCACGCCCTGTGTGTGGAGCTGGCTCAGCTGATTGAGCTGCGCCATCATGTCAGTGCCCGCCGCGCTGGGCGGCGGCATGGCGGCCGCCATCGATTGCTGGGCCTGTTGGGCCTGCATCGCCGCCATCTGCTGCTGCATTTCGGCGATATCCTGCTGCGACTGTTGCGCTTGCGCCGCCTCGGCGGCCTCTTCCTGCCGCTCCATCGCCTTCTTCTGCTGGTGACCACTGACCGCGCCGACGGTCGCCGCCGCTGTCCCCGCCACCACCGCCGTGCGCGCCATCGTACCCACCAGACCCGGTCCCCGCCTGACAACGACCGGTCGTCGCCTGAACATTTGGACTACCTCCTCCGATCGTGATGCCCTTCCGATGAAGGCTGACGGCCTCGGCCTATGCGGTTGCCGCTTTCTTGTCGGCCATCATCTCGTCGATCACCTGCTTCGGGATGCGCTCGCTCAGGACGAGCTCGCCCTTGGCGTTGAGAACAGCGTCACGGAATTTTGTCGCCCAGGTGTTCTCAAACAGCATCATCGCCATTGACGAGTTCGGCGCCAGCGTCGCGCCAAAGTACTGTACGTCATCCTCCGTGAGCATGCCGGTGACATCCTGGACTATCGGGTCGAACTGAGAAAAGTCGTCGTCGTCGAGGTCGTTGATGTCGACCATCACGACCGTGCCGTCGGCGTCCTTGTTGACGAAGAGGATGTCGATCACGCGAATCGTTCCACTCTCAACCAACTCCTGCAACGCCGGCGCGATCTCGCCCTTGAACTGATTCCCCGGAAATTTGACCACCAATAGCTCAACCGGCCCGATCGCCATGTGTCACCTCCGTGGTCGGGTCCCTCACTTGTCCGGTGATCGCGCGTGCGGAACCCGCGCCAATCCCGCCCGTGACCTTGCGCCGGGAACACCGCCCGCCGGCGTCCCGCCCGCTGTTCACCTGACCAGTAGTGTTCACGGACGCGACCGCACTGGTAATCGGGAGATGGCTGTAGATTGGCGGCGGGAATTCATGCATACGCAGTGCGATCCGCCTCGTCAGCGCCGTGGACCGCTCCGCCTAGCGCCCTCGTGGGACGATCGATCCATGAACGCGGCGGATGAAAGTACAGCAATTACCTGATTGCGGCGGCGATCATCTCCACGGACACTTCGCGGAGATCCGGCGGCCCCCGGACGTGGCGGCGGTACGCTGGCGGGCATGACGTGTCTCGGTACTGGCCCTCCCGGGTCGCATCATGCCTGCCAGCGTACCGCCGGCTCCCGCACGACGCGTGCGGCGCGCGGGAGCCGGCCACACGCACGCAGGCCCGCTTACAAGGGCGGATAGAAGGCTGGGTTGAGCCGCCGCGCGGTGAACCCGGTCGCACGCGACAGATCGAGGTCGCACACCAGCAATTGCTCCTGACCGTAGGGAACGTAGGCCAGACAGTCCCCGTCCGGACTGAGCAGGCTGGTGGCCGATTCCTGGTAGCGCATCGCGTAGTTGACGCTGGCGAAGTAGATCGTGTTCTCGACGCTGCGCGCCACCATCGCCTTTTCATAGTAGGGCGAGTCGGGGTCGCCCCAGCGCTCGATCGGCGTGCCGGTGTGGTCGCTGCCCGTCAGTTGCGGATGGAAGACCAATCGCGCGCCACGCACCGCCGCCCAGCGCGTGCTCTCGGGATAACGCCACCCTTCATGACAAATCGCAATGCCGAAGGGGACGCCATCGACCTCGAACAGCTGTCGCCGTCCGTCGGGCACGTAGTACGGCTCTTCCTCCGGTGGGATCTGGTTCTTCGCCTGACAGCCGAGGATCGCACCGTCCCGCGCGACGACGAAAGCGACGTTGTGCAGCCCGACAGCGGATTCCCACTCCATGCCGACGACAGCCGCCACACCATGCCGCCGGGCCGACGCACAAACCGCGTCGAGCGCCGCCCGCTGGCGGTGTTGGTCCGGTGGCGGGACCGGGAAGTCCAGGCCGCGCAGCCCGGGAAGATAGGTCTCGGGGAAACAGACGATCGCCACATCCTGCGCGGCCGCCTCCCCGAGGCAGCGGTCGAGCGTTTGCAGCCGGTCATCAACGGATGGCGCATTCCGCACCGCCGCCAGACCGATGCGGAGGTTCGCGTGTGCATTCGTTCCTGCCATTGGTCCGCACGCCCCCCTCCATACGCCGCTACGACCGCAATCGATGCCTCATCATAAAGTTCAGCGTTTGAGAGACACAAATCACTCAGGTTTGCACACGGCCGCCGGCACACGTCGTTGTTGAACAAGGGCCTGTTTACAACCAACGAACGTGGGCGATGACTGTCTGCTGCTCCGTTTCCGAAGGCCTCGATCATCCGGCGCAGGTTCTCGGCCGCTCGTTCCCGCGAGGGGCTGGAGCCGTGCGAGGAGAGCACGGCCGTATCGAGCACGCTCTCATTGCGACGCGGCTGTTTCCGGCACTCATCCGGTGTGCCGGCGACGGCCGGCGTGTCGATTGCTGTCGGTGGACGGGTGGCTGCCGCACCCAGTTCGCTTTCCCCGGTGGACGCTAGTCACCGACCGCGGCAGCGATGCCTGCGCTAAGCATAAACCCCGCGTAGCCCGCTGCGGTCACGTCTTCACACTTCTCGCGGTATGCCCCAACACCACCGACGTATGGCATGAACTGCCGGACCTTGCCCGGCACGTTCGCCCCCAGGTACCAGGAGTTGCAGCTCGGCGCCGTGTACATCGTACCCACGGCGACCGTGTTGACGTGATCGACCCACGCATCCTCTGCATCTTCGGTCGGCTCGATCGTGGCCAGCCCCCGGTCGCGAAGATAGACGAGGCAGCCGGTGATCCAGTCGACGTGCTGCTCGATCGAGACCGGCATATTGCTCAGGACCGAGGGACTGCCCGGGCCGGTGATCGTGAACAGGTTGGGGTAGCCCGCCGCCATCAGGCCGAGGTAGTTGCGCGGACCCGCCGCCCACTTCGTCGCCAGTCGCTGGCCATCCCGCCCGCGGATGTCGATGCGGAGCAGCGCGCCGGTCATCGCGTCGAAGCCGGTGGCATAGACGATCACATCGAACTCCCGCTCGGCCGTCGCCGTGCGGATGCCCTTCGCCGTCACCTCGATGATCGGCTCCTGGCGCAGGTCGACGAGCGAGACGTTCGGCCGGTTGAAGGTGACGAAGTAATCCGTGTCGATCACGCTGCGCTTACAGCCGATCGGGTAGTCCGTGGGCGTGAGCGCCTCCGCCGTCGCCGGCTCCTGCACCACCCGCCGAATCATCTCGCCGTAGAGGGCACGGGCGGCCTCGTTCGCCGCCATATCGGTCGCGACGTCCGCAAACATCCGCGTCACGGCGAAGCCATGCTGGTCGAGCGCCGTCAGCCGCTCCGCCTCGCTCAGGTCGAGCAGTTTCTGCGTCGGCGGCTCGAGCAGGGCGCCATTGAAGCCGCCGGAGATGCCGACACGCGAGGTGCGTTGCCGCTCGCGCAGCTCCGGGTAGCCGCCCTTGATCCGCTCCCGCTCCTCATCTTCGAGCGGCCGGTTCATTGCCGGCCAGGTATAGGCCGGCGTGCGCTGGAAGACGGTCAGGTGCTGCGCGAGCTTCGCGATCTCCGGCGTCGCCTGAACGGCGGAAGACCCGGTGCCGATCAGCGCGACGCGCTTCCCCGCCAGCTCGACACCCTCTCGCGGCCAGAGGCTCGTCTGCACGGAGACGCCGGTGAAGGTGTCCATGCCGGGGATGTTCGGCGTGAGCGGCGCCGAGAGACAGCCGGTCGCCATGATGCAGTAGGTGGCCGTCAGCTCGTCGCCGCGGTCGGTGCGCACGGTCCAGCGATCGCGATGCTCGTCAAAGGTTGCCTCAGTCACGCGCGTGTCGAACGTGATGTCTCGGCGCAGGTCGAACCGGTCGGCCACATGGTTCAGATACCGCTCGATCTCCGGCTGCGACGCCATCAACTCGGACCAATCCCACTCCTGTTCAAGCTCCTTCGAGAAGCTGTAGGAGTACTCGACACTGGTGACGTCACAGCGGGCGCCCGGGTAGCGATTCCAGTACCAGGTGCCACCGACGCCCGCGCCCGCTTCAAAGACCCGCGCGGAGAGCCCCAGATCGCGCAGGCGATGGAGCATGTACAGGCCGGCAAAGCCGGCGCCGACGATTACCGCGTCGACGTCGTTTGCATCGTTCTTTGCACTGGCGGCGGTACGGTCCTGCTGGATCGTCATGTACGAAAATCCTCCCGGTCCTTCAGGAATCTCAATTCGTCGTTCGGCAGCAGCGTTACGGCACCGGACGAAACGTGAGTAGCAAACGCCTGCTCCCACATCCGCGCGGCTGACGACCGGCGGCACGCCACATGATATCGATTCCCTATATGAATCGATTCACCGTCCGACAATAACAGAACCCTTTGACACCTGTCAACCGCTCACATGACCGCACCCTGGTCAATAGAGCGCGATGAGCGACCTACTACGCTGGTGACTGCGATCCGCAGAACGTTCCAGTCCAGCAACCAAGCTGTCGATGCCGGTCGCATCGCGCTCTGCTGAGCTGATCCATTGGAGTCTTCCCATCACGGTGGACTACATTCGAATCGAAAAATAGGGTGAGGGCGCAGGGAATCGAACCCTGATCACAGGATTAAAAGTCTAGCATCGCGTGTCCATGCCGGTCCACAAACGTCTATTGTGAATCTGTATGGCCCCTGATCGATGCCAAAACGTCCGCCGACATCCGCCACCTTCCGCCTCGGTTGGGGGCAGTGTTGGGGGCAGAACCGGGGGCAGCGATGCCCCAGCATCATGGCGAATTGGTCGTATTCGCACTTGCCTTCTGAACGTGGCGACTCTTGGTAGCACGGCATGAGTCAGTACAGGACTTCTTGTCCTTGCGGTTCGTCCGAAACAATCGACCACAAGACGGGTTCTGACACCGGCGAACGTAGCTGCCGTCACCGGAGATCCACTCGGCTAATTTGACGAACACCGCCGCGTACAACGAGTCTGGGACAAGTCCGGGCGAGTTCCGGCCATCGTGCATGATCTGGAACTTGACGTGCCGTGCCAGCACATCGTTGGCGTGAGATGTGACAAAGTATGCCAGCGGCGCAATGACATCGCCGAAACTCCACTCATCCATAATTACTTTGGGGACGGATATCGTCGCCTCGCCGATTGCCATCGTTGTGCTTGATGCCCACGCACCTGGATGCTGCCCCACCAGAGCGCGGAGTCGATCCTCGTCGGTGAATCCAGTGTTAGCCTCGGCCGCCGGAATGGACTGGAAACTACCGTCCGTCACGCGGTAGTTCCCTTGCCGGTCCCGCCAAAATCGGCGTGTAACTTCGGCAAGCGGCTCCCCGGCTACTTCAACGAGTTGAATGTGGACCGCTGGCGGTGTGTGTTGCCACTCCACAAACGATGAGAGCGTTACTGTATCACCGTCCAGTATGTGTCTCCACAGCCAGGCGAGCACCGCAACACGACGGGTTGCGGCTTCCCATGCCTGATATGAATCGGCGATGGGCGGTAGCCGACTGCCAGGCGGAGCAACGGGAACGGGGTCATAGAGCGGTCCATACCGGTTCGCCAGACTCAGGAACGCCTGAGGGCTTGGCCGGTGGCCGGCATTGATGAAATCTTCGAGCAGCTTCGGCATCCGCAGGACCGCAGTGGACTTTGTGAACGGACCGTGCGGAATCAACCAGGGCCCACCTGGCAGGCCCTTCGTGGGATCATGGCTTCGCGCCAGATAACCATCAGCACGCTCCGCCCACTCGAACCCGGCCTCCGGCCGCCGGATATTCGCGATGAACATCCCCGATGAGATCGATGAAAGCCATTGTTTCGGTTTGTGCATCGCTTTGAGTCTATCCGGATGGTCCGCTGCCGTCCACCCTGGAGACATCAGGACGTGAGACTCGGAGGTCAAGCGGTGGACAAACTCTTGCTCAAGCCAATAGAAGCGGCGGAACTGGTCGGTCTCGGTCGGTCGAAGTGCTACGAGATGATTCGCGACGGCACGATCCCCAGCGTGCGGTTGGGGAAGTCAGTGCGCATCCCCGCAGACGCCCTTCGACGGTGGGTCGATACGCTCACCGGTCCAGTAGAAGGGACGGAACGAGATGAATAAGCAGGGCGCCCTGGCCGCGGTTGCGGACCAGGGCGGAGGTGAAGCGGCTGGGCGGCTCGCTCTCACTTCAGATTCTACCTCCTCTCCGGTCTCACGTCGGTACCTACGCTCTTGCGTCAGTATCGACGTACTCACGCTCGACATCGGCGACTCGCTCCCGAAACTCGGCATCCGCAAGCTGGACCCAATGATCAAACGTGATTCGCGGTGCGTTCGACGTGTGCTGCTCCGGCAAGTCGGTCGCGAACTCGAACAAGTAGTCAGGCGCCTCGATGAACGACTCGCTCGCATTGGCGACGGCGAATCGGCAGGGGGCGAGCGTGATGGCTGATCCTGCGATCCTCGCCTACTTGGAGAACGTCCAACCGACCGGCGATGGTTGGACAGTTGAGCCACCCTGTCATGACAGCAAGAGCGGCAAGGCATTGCACGTCTCTGAGGGCGAGGATGGGCGCACGCTCTTGCATTGCTTCGCCGGCTGCTCAGTTGACTCAATCGTCAAAGCAGTGGGCCAGACGATGGCGATCCTCTTTCCTCCTCAACCGGGCTTGACGCTCGCCGAGTATGCCGCCGCGAAGCAACTTCCAGAACTGTTCCTCGCTGGCCTCGGACTCAGCGAGATGACGTACATGAAGGCGCCGGCTGTCCGCATGCCCTACCTCAATCCGGACCGCAGCCTCGGCGCCGTACGCTTCCGTATTGCTGCAACCGGCGACAAGTTCCGATGGAAGAAGGGGAGCAAGCCGCTACTCTACGGAGCCAATCGACTGCGTGAATTCCGCAAACGCGGCTACGTTGTCCTGGTCGAAGGGGAGAGCGACTGCCATACCCTCTGGTATCACGGCGAACCAGCAATCGGGTTGCCCGGCGCCGATCTGTGGAAGGAAGCGCGGGATGCGCACCACTTCGAAGGCTTCGAGACGATCTTCGTCGTGATCGAGCCGGACAAGGGCGGCGAGACCGTGCGGAAGTGGCTTGCCGCGTCGGTGATCCGTGATCGTGCGCGACTCGTGTCGCTGGGCGAATGCAAGGACCCGTCTGGTTTGCACCTGGCCGACCCGTCCCGCTTTCTCCAACGCTGGCAGTCGGCACTTGAACATGCCGAGCCGTGGACCGAGATCGCGCGGCATGAGCGCGACGAAGCGGCCGCCGAAGCGTATGCGCTTGCCCGCGACCTGCTACACGATCCGCGACTCCTCGATCGCGTCGGGGAGACGATCGCCGCCCACGGTTACGCCGGCGACCTCCGGCCGGCGAAGACGGTGTACGTCGCGCTCACGTCGCGCTACCTATCGCGTCCGCAGAACCTCGCCGTTGTCTCACCATCGGCGGCAGGCAAGAACGCGACGGTCGATGCGGCCGTGGCGCTGGTACCTGCCGATGCCGTGCACGTCGTCACGGCCGGCAGCGCGCGGGCGCTGGTGTACGACGAGGCGGACTATGAGAACCGAGTGGTGATCTTCGCCGAGGCGGACAGCATCCCCGACGAGGGACCGGCCGCGTCCGCCGTCCGCTCCCTCGCTGAGAACAACGAACTTGCCTACGACGTGGTTGAGCGCGACGAGACGACGAACCGATTCACCACCCGCCATATTCGCAAGCCCGGCCCGACCGGCTTGATCACGACGAGCACGAAGAGCCTCGCGTATCAGTTGGGGACGCGCGTGTTAGAGATCACGCTCGCCGACGATGCTGAGCAGACACGCGCGGTCATGCGCGCGCATGCTCGAAAGGCGCGCCGACTTGTGGAAGAACCGCCTGACTTGGCGCCGTTCCACGCACTGCAAACGTGGCTGAGGTTAGCCGGCGCGCGGCAGGTGGAAGTGCCTTTTGCTGATACACTTGCGGAGTTGGTGCCGGCGGGACAGGTGCGAACGCGCCGTGACTTCCGCCAGTTACTCACGGCGGTCCAGTCGCTCGCGCTGCTGTATCAGTGCCAGCGTGAGCAGGTAGACGGCTGGGTGATCGCTCGCATCGAAGACTACGAGCGTGCCTACGATCTGCTGGCGCCGGTGTTCGCTGCGGTCGCGGCTGAGGGCTTGACACCAGCCGTACGCGCGACCATTGAGGCAGTCCAACCAGGCGAGGAAGTGTCAGAGGCGGACCTCGCGCAGCGGTTGAAGCTCACCAAGTCCACAATTCACTATCGCGTGACACGGGCGCTCAAGGGCGGCTGGCTAGCGAACAACGAGAAGCGCGCCGGCCATCCGGCCAAACTCCAACGCGTGGCACCCTTGCCAGACACAACCTCGGCGCTGCCAACGCCCGCGACTGTGCGGGAGGCGTTCGAGGGTTCGAATGTATTCCCGGAGGAAGATACCTATCCCCCTCCCCCCTCATTCGCAGATCACGAAGACGCCGATCCTGCAGAACCGAGTGCCGAACAGGGGAGGGGGTATATGTCTCCTGGTCCGGTGTCGTTCGAACCTTCGAACGCTTCGGCCGTCAGGGTGCTCGACCTCGCCGCACGGCTGAAATTCCCCGAGGTTGCGGTCGGCCGTGATTTCGTTGGACCCGGCGCCGAGGCGTGGCGGTCATGGGTCACGCTCAGTGCCCGCAACGGTGCGATCAACCATGCGCGGTCTGTGCTCACGAAGCTTGCAGATGCGAAGGGTCTGACATAATGCCGTGGCTACACTTTACCCGCGACGACCCTGGGACAACCCCATGAACGCGACCGCCGACCGTCAGTCTACCTGCGGCGCCAAGACCCGATACGGGCAGCCCTGTGCCCGCACACCGGTCCCTGACCGACGCCGTAGTCGGCTACACGGTGGCCTCACGCCGCGCGGCATCGCGTCCCCGCACTTCAAGCATGATCGATATTCCACCGCCCTGCCGGCGGATCTTGCCGCCCGCTATCAGGCGGCGCTCACCGACCCCCGCCTGCTGGAACTCAGCGATGAGATTGCGGTGATCGACGCACGCACCGATGAACTCCTCGATCTGGTATTGCCGGAGGGCGACCTCGAACACCGCGCGGCCGACGCTGCCGTCTGGCGGCAGATCGCCCGGAATATCGCGCTGCGTCGAATACTGGAGATGTCGGAGATCAAACGATTGCTGCTCGTGCGTGGAGTCGTGCGGGTCGAAGAAGTGATGACGCTCTTGCAGCTACTGGCTGATGCGGTTCAGCGCCACGTCACCGACCCAGCCGAACGGTCTGCCATCTTAAGGGCGATGGACGCCGGTTTGCATCGTCAGGGTTGGGATCGGAAGGGGGTGTCATGATGGCAGATTCGCGGACGCTGAGTGCGCAGCAATGCGCGATCCTTCAGCAGTGCTGGGAGCAGATCTTGACGGTGGTGATGCAAGGTTCCGCTGCTGCCCGCCGTGATCTCGGGACGCTGGGCGTGCCCTGGCATGCGACCCTTCGTACCACGCCCGCACGGAGAGCGGCACGGTCGCGGTCACTGCGACGATTGCACGAGCGCGGGTTGCTCGTTCGCCGTTCGACAACCGGGCGCGGACGGACGACGCACGTCATGTTAACCGGCGACGGGATCGACCTCGCCAAGCGGTTAACACCTGACCGGCCTGTGCGTGGGTGGTTACCATCGCGTCGCAGCCAGGGATGGTGACAGTGTGACTCCCATAAAAGACGGAAACCGCATGACATTCACCAACGTGGATATCGCCGACGTGTTCGATGCGATGAGCGAGCGATTGCCGTCACATCTGTTCCTCAGGCCGCTGCCGACGCCACTAAACACAAACCTGCTGGCGCGGTGGCGGGCGCAACTGCCGACCGCACAGTTTCGCGTCGTGCAGGCGCTCGTTGGTGATGGCCGATGTCCGACGCGGCGGGAAGTCGCGGCGCAGCTTGGAATCCATCTCGGCACGGTCCACGTTCATCTCGCTCGGATTCGGCGCAACCGGCCGGCGCTCTGGCGCGAGATCGATCAGGTGTGGCGGAACCAGCGACGTGAGCGGCATCGGCAGGCGGTGGCGCGGGAGCGAGCACGGTCGGAGCGCTGGCATCGGAAGCAAGGGGCGCGGCGATTCCGCGCACGATTCGGCTACTATCCATGGGAATGACCGACACTTCGCCTTTGCTGCGGCGCAGGGTATCATTCCGGCGAACTGATGGAACGTGAATGGTTTACCCGAAAGCAACGGATCGATATCCGGCTACGTGCGGCCGGATGGTCGGTCCGACCCTGGGCGGATATCGCGCAGCAGCCGCTCTCTTCGCTGACGGCATCTGCTGTCGCTGAATATCCAACGGACAACGGCCCGGCTGATTACGTCCTGATCGATCGTGGGCGGGTGATCAGTATCGTCGAGGCGAAGCGTGTCGGCGTGGCACCGGGCAATGTGCTTTCCCAGGCCGAACGCTATGCGGCTGGCCTCAGCGGCGGCTCGTTCCGATTCGGTGCATTCGGTGCCCCGTTCCTCTACGCGACCAACGGCGAGCAGATCTGGTTCGAGGATGTACGGACGCCAGTCTATCGCAGTCGCCAGGTCGCTGCCTTTCACACGCCGGCGGCGCTAGGGGAGTGGCTCGACCGAGACAGCGAAGACGCCGGTATGTGGCTGCTCAACCATCCGAATATGCATCCCCTGCGCCCTTATCAGATCGAGGCGATCAGCGCCGTCGAGCAGGCGATCGCAGCGGGCAAGCGTCAGATGCTCGTGGCGATGGCGACTGGCACCGGCAAGACCTACACGACCGTCTCGCTGATCTACCGGTTGATACGCTCCGGCCTCGCGCGGCGGGTGCTCTTCCTGGTGGATCGGCGGGCGCTGGCGGCGCAGGCGGTACGGGCGTTCGCCAGTTTCGAGGCTGCGCCGAATCAGAAGTTTGATGCGCTCTATGAGGTCTACAGCCAGCGCTTCCAGCACGGCGACATTGAGGACGATGCGGCATTTGACCCGAAAGTGCTGCCATCGGCGTATCTGGAGCATCCCAGCGCGGCGCACACCTTCGTCTACGTGAGCACGATCCAGCGCATGGCGATCAACCTCTTCGGACGGGAAGGCTCATTCGAGGCGGGGCAAGACGAGGAAGGTGAGGGGGATGACGCCGGGCGTATCGCCATCCCGATCCATGCCTTCGACGTGGTGATCGCCGACGAGTGCCATCGCGGCTACACGTCGCACGAGTTGAGCGTGTGGCGACGAGTGCTGGACCACTTCGACGCGGTGCGCGTCGGCCTGACCGCGACGCCGGCGGCGCACACGACCGCCTATTTTCGAGAGAAGGTCTACGACTACGGCTATCAGCGTGCCGTGAGCGAGGGCTATCTCGTGGACTATGACGCCGTTCGGGTCAACTCCGGTGTGCTGATGCAGGGTGTCTTTCTGCGTGAGGGCGAGCAGGTCGGCCTAATTGACCCGGAGACGGGCGTCGAGTCGCTCGATTTGCTCGAAGACGAACGCGCCTACGATGCCAGCGAGATCGAGCAGAAGGTGACGGCGCCAGATACCAACCGCAAGGTGGTGAAGGAGATCGTCCGCTACGCACGAGAGCATGAGGAACGGACCGGACGCTTTCCCAAGACGCTGATCTTCGCCGTGAACGACCTCGGCCATACCTCCCACGCCGATCAGATCGTCCGGCTCTGCCGAGAAGAGTTCGGGCGCGGCGACGCCTTCGTCTCGAAGATCACGGGTAACCCAAACGTCGATCGGCCGTTGCAGCGCATCCGCGAGTTCCGTAACCGACCGCAGCCCGGCGTCGTCGTCACCGTCGATATGCTCTCGACCGGCGTCGATATCCCGGCGCTGGAGTTCATCGTCTTCCTGCGGCCGGTGAAGTCGCGCATTCTCTTCGAGCAGATGCTCGGCCGGGGCACGCGCCGCTGTGACGACATCCACAAGTCACACTTCACCGTGTTCGACTGCTTTAACGGCACACTGCTGGAGTACTTCAAGAGTGTCTCGACGTTCACGGTCGAGCCGCCGGCCAAGCCGACCAAGACGATAGAAGAGATCATTGAGGACATCTGGCAAAACCGGGACCGTGACTACAACGTCCGCGCCCTGGTGCGGCGCCTGCAACGGGTGGACAAGGAGATGAGCGGGGACGCGCGAGAGCAGTTCGCCGCGTACATCGCCGATGGCGATGTTGGCGCCTTCGCGGAGAATCTGCCCCGGCTGATCAAGCGGGACTTCACGGCGACGATGAAGCTCTTGCGCGACCGGACCTTTCAGGACCTCTGTGTCAACTACCCCCGGCCACCGCGCACGTTCGTGGTGGCCTACAGCGTGGACGACACAGTTGATTCTGAGTATGTGTTCCGGACGGCAGACGGCCGAGAGTTGAAGCCGCCGGACTATCTCGAAGCCTTCAGCCGTTTCGTGCGCGACCACCAGGACGACATCGACGCGATCGCGGTGCTGCTCGACCGGCCCCAGCACTGGAACACGGAGCGCTTGACGGAGTTGCGCCGAGCACTGACACGGGCGCCGGAACGATTCACGGAGGAGAACCTGCGCCGCGCCTACCAGACGGAACTGGCCGATGTGATCTCGATGGTGAAGCACGCGGCCGATGCCGACGCGCCGCTCCTGACCGGCGCGGAGCGGGCGGCGCGGGCGATTGCGAGGGTGAGCGAAGGACGCACACTCACGCCGGAACAGGCACGATGGCTGGACCGCATTGGCTACCACTTGGCGGAAAACCTGACGATCGAGCGCGAGGACTTTGATACGTTGCCGGTGTTCGCTGATTTCGGCGGCTGGCGTCGTGCGAGCCGCGACTTCGGCGATGGCCTCGAATCGCTGCTACATCAATGTAACCAAGCGATGGCGGCATGAACCGATGCGGCGTTCTACTACTGGATACCCCATGCAATGGTGGAGACCCCATGAAGGCGCTGCGCGATGCCCAAGACGGTTGTAACCAAGCGAGGACAAGTGATGAGTGACGTGGTCCAACGGCTGTGGGGCTTTTGCCACACCCTACGGCATGATGGCATCGACTACGGCGACTACATCGAGCAGATCACGTACCTGCTCTTCCTGAAGATGGCGGACGAGCGGGGGAAGGAGTTGCCGCTAACCGGGAGCATGCCCGACGAGCGCGGCTTCGAGCTGCCGCCCGGCTACCCCTGGCCGGAACTGGCCCGACTCTCTGGAACGGAGCTGCTCGACGGCTATACGAACACCCTCCGCCGGCTGAGCCGCCAGCCTGGCACCCTCGGCGCGATCTACGCGGAGGCGCAATCGCGGTTCAACAATGCTGTCAACCTCAAGCGGCTGATCACGCTGATCGAAGAGACGGAATGGACGCTGCTCGACGTAGACGTGAAGGCGCAGGCGTATGAGGGCCTGTTGGAGAAGGCGGCGAGCGAGGGGAAGAAGGGCGCGGGGCAGTACTTCACGCCGCGTGTGTTGATCCAGTCGATCGTCCGCTGCATGAAGCCGGACCCGCGCGAGGCGCCGGACTTCACCATCAGTGACCCAGCAGCGGGAACAGGCGGTTTCCTCGTCGCTGCCTATGAATGGTTCCTCGACCAGACCGGCCGCGCATTCGATCGGGATCTCGCGCCGCGTGTGCAGAATGCGACCTACTACGGCACGGAATTAGTGGCACGTCCGCGCCGTCTGGCGCTTATGAACTTGTACCTGCACAACCTTACTGCCCAGATCGACCGGCGCGACGCGATTTACGAGCCGTTCGATGGCCGGCGTTTCTCATGCATCCTCACGAATCCGCCGTTTGGCACGAAGGGGGCGAATCAGGCGCCGGGGCGAGAAGATTTCACGATCGAGACGAGCAATAAGCAACTCAACTTCCTCCAACACATCGTCACTAGCCTGAAGCCCGGTGGACGGGCAGCAGTAGTGCTACCGGATAACTGCCTCTTCGCCGAGCAGGCGGGGCGCGTCTTCGAACTGGTGATGCAGGACTGCGATGTCCACACGGTGCTACGGCTACCGAATGGGACGTTCACGCCGTATTCACAGGGCGTCAAGGCGAATGTGGTGTTTCTGCGGAAGGGTCTGCCGACGCGAGCGACGTGGATCTACGACGCACGGGCCAATGTGCCGGGCATTACAAAGAAGGACCGGCCGTTGACACCGGAGCACTTCGCCGACTTCGAGACAACCTACGGCACATCACCGAACGTCGAGAGCCCGCGTGAGGAAGGCGAGCGGTTTCGCTGCTTCCCGCTCGCCGAGGTTCAGGCACGCGACTACAACCTCGATATCACTTGGCTGAAGGACGAACTGCACGAGGACGGCGCTGACCTACCCGACCCGGCGGAACTAGCGGCGGAGTCGATCACCGAGCTTGAGGCGGCGATCGACGAGATGCAGGAGGCGCTACGGCTGCTGACCAACGCAGAGGTTGGAGCCATCGAGGCCGTAGCATGACGGCCATCGCAGTTGAGCCAGAGGAAGCAGCCAGCCTCGGGCCGCTTCCACCTGGTTGGACACTTACCACGCTTGGCGAGATCACGGAGCCGGCAGTCGATCAAAGCGGCCCGGTCGGTTTGGGCGAATTCGTCTACATTGACATCAGCAGCATAGACAACCGCGTCAAAGCGATTATCGACCCGAAGACTGTTCCGGTATCTCAGGCGACTGATGTGGGTTAGTGAGATGAGTTGGCAGAGTGAATCCTCGGTCGGATGGTGGTTGTTGCGAGGCAACGACCATGACGACCGAGGACTTGCTCATTGTACTGTTCTGCGCGATCG
>JBFXAN010000017.1:0-62776 GCA_050184225.1 Dehalococcoidia bacterium
CGAGATCCTTGGCTGACGCTCAGGATGACATCGGCGCTGGGCGGCGCACGTGATGTTGTCCCTCATTGGTGCCGGCCGTGACCTCGCCCTCGACCGCGCCCACGGTCGTCCCCGTCATCATCGTCGCGATCGTCCCCACCCCGACGACCCGACCGGTCCTCGTCATCGCCGTCATCGTCGTCATCGTCGCGGTCCCGACAATCGTCGCTCGGTGAGGCAGAGGGATCGAGTGAAGCAGACGGCGCGGCGGTTGCCTCCGGAGACGCCGAAGGGGAAGCATCCGGGCAGGATGATGGGGAGGCATCGGGTGAGGCCGAAGGCGACGCGTCGGGTGATGCAGATGGGGAGCTCGTCACCTGGGTAGCCGTCTCGCGGCGGTCATCACCCGGCTCCGCTTCGCGTGCATCCGCCGCCGTCGCCACGAGGACGACGCCCATGGTGACGACGGTGATGGCCGCGAGCAGCATGCGTGACAGCATCGGCATTGGTCTCCAACCTCCGGCGGATCTCTGGGATACCGGTGCACACTGCCCATCGGAGCGGGCACCCACAGTCACTCTACGATGCACCTCGTCTGATGGATTGCTCGTACTACGACCAATTCTGTGCGCCGCGTTCGGTCAAATGACGGCGGGAGTATACTTGGCCGCACGAGCTACACGGATCGAGGAGGCAGAACGATGACGGTCGGGACGGTTCGCCCGGAGGATTGTTTCGCCCAGATCGATGGCGATCTGACGCTGGAGGGACCGCGCGCGCCGGTGCGGATCGTGCGCGACCGCTGGGGCATCCCCCACATCGCGGCGGAGAGCGCGGCGGACGCCTTCTTCGCGCAGGGATACAGCATCGGCCAGGACCGATTGTTTCAGCTCGAACTGCGACGGCAGATGGCGCTCGGCCAGGCAGCTGCCTTCCTCAACAAGGGGCTGCTCGCGACCGACCGGATCAACCGCAGGATCGGCTTCCTCCGGCACGCCGAACGCGAGTGGGAGGTCCAGTCTGACGAGTCGCGGATGATCCTCGAGGCGTACAGCGCCGGCATCAACGCCGCGATCGCGACACAGCCCAGGCCGTTTGAGTTCCACGTCCTCGACCACGAGATGGCGCCGTGGTCGCCGGTCGACACGCTCGCGATCATGAAGATGGTCGCCGTCGGGCATCAGTGGGCGAGCCGGCTCCGCTATGCGAAGGTAGCGGCAGCGCTCGGCGTCGAGGCGCTGCTCAATCTGCTCCCGGATCACATCCCCGGTATGGCGCTGATCACGCCCTCCGGCGCGCGCTGGACCGAAGAGGCGCATCCCTTCGCCCACGCTGCCGATCTGCTGATCGAAGAACCGGAGGGGACGGTTGCGGCGGGGGGCGGCTCCAACTGCTGGGTGATCGGCGGCGCGCGCACGACCACCGGCGCCCCGATCGTCTGCGGCGACCCCCATCTCAGCATCCGCATCCCGCCGGAGTGGCACGTCGTCCACATGACCTGTCCCGAATTCACCGTCGCCGGGCCATGTACGCCGGGGGCGCCGGGGCCGCTCTACTACGGTCATAACACCCGCGTCGCCTGGACGATGACGCACGCGCAGGGCGACCGCTGGGACTGTTACCGGGAGCGGGTGCGGCAAGGGTCGAACGGACCAGAGGCGCGCTTCGTCGATCGGTGGGAACCGCTGATCCGCCACGCCGAGACGATCGACGTTCGCGGCGGCGAACCGACGGAGGAGACATGGTGGGAGAGCCGCCACGGTTTCATCGCGATGGGCGACCCGACGCGGGATGACGAGGTCGTCGCGGCGCAGTGGGGCCTGTACGAGCCGGGACACGATTTCGACGCGCTGCTACCCCTCTTCACGGCGACGACGGCGGAAGAGGCGCGGGCGGCGCTCCGCACCTACGACACGATCAGCGGCAACTTCTGTTTCGCCGACACACGGGGCGACATCGGCTACCAGTACACCGGGCGCATCCCGAAGCGGCCGGGCTGGCCGCTACCGGTCCCCGGTTGGGACGGCCGGTTTGAGTGGGACGGCGACGTGCCGAAGGAGGAGCTACCGACTGACGCGAACCCGGCCACCGGCTACATCGCCACGGCGAACAACAAGACGACGACGGCAGACTATCCGCACTTCCTCGCCTTCGGCGGCTCGCCCTGGCGGGCGAACCGGCTCCGCGAGATCTTCGACGAGCGGCAGACCTTCGCGCCGGATGATATGCCGGCGATCCAGGGCGACCTGCTGAGCACGCTCGCGCGGGAGTTGGTCACGCGGTATCTGACGGCGGGCGTTGCCGACGCCGACGCCCGCGCGATGCAGGAGATGCTGCGCGGTTGGGACTTTGTTGTCGATGTGGAGAGCGCGGCGGCCGTGGTCTACATGGAGACGACGACCCTTCTCCTGGAGCGGACCGTGCTGCGCTACTACGGGCAGGTGACGGACAACGCGCACGCGCCGGAGGTGGACCGGCGCACCATCCTCGTCCGCGCGCTCCGCCGCGACGATCCACTGATACTGGTCGATGATCGATCGTGGGATGCGGCGATCGAGGCGTCGCTGGCCGGGGCAGCGCGGTCGCTGCGGGAGAAGCTGGGCGCGGATGCGGCGCGCTGGCGCTGGGGCGACTTCCACTGGATGACCTGGCGGCACAATCTCGGCCGCAACCCGGAGCTGGCGGCGGTACTCAACCTGCCGGATACGCCGGTCGGCGGCGACGGCGCGACGCTCTGGGCGACGCAGGCGCGCTTCGGCCGTGGCTCCGATCACGGCGTGTCGTATCGCCAGATCTTCGACATGACCGACCTCAACGCCGCCCGGATCGTAATCCCGCCGGGCAACTCCGGCCGGCCCGGCTCGCCGCACTACGGCGACAATGTCCTGCGCTGGCTGGCGCTCGAGTATCATCCGCTCTTCATCGACTGGACCGACATCGAGCGCAACGCCGAGGCGGAGCTACGCCTTCAACCGCGGGCCGAGGAGCATGTATGAACGAGTGATGTCATCCTGAGCGCCGGCGAAGGATCTCGCGGTGAGGCTTGCGCCGAGATCCTTCGCTGGTGCTCAGGATGACAAGGTGCGTCGCAACTCTCGGCGGAATGCCGGCTCGATAGCAGGGTCGAAGAGACAGGAGACAAGCATGACGGCGACCATTGGCAGCGAGCAATTCACCTACGAAGCGCGGACGGACTGGCACCATCTGCCGGACGGCATGACGCTCCACGAGACGCCCGGCGTCGCGGTCGATGCCGCGGATAACATCTATGCGTTGACCCGCAACACGGCGAATCCGGTGCTGGTCTTCGATCGCGATGGGAACTTCCTGCGCACCTTCGGGCAAAGAATCTTCAGCGACCGAACGCACGCGATCGCGATCGGTCCGGACGGCATGGTGTACTGCACGGACGACGGCACCCACACGATCACCAAGTTCACGCCGGAGGGCGAGCTGCTCTTGACGATCGGCACGCCGGGCAGACCGGCGCCGCGCTGGAGCGGTGAGCCATTCTGCCGGCCGACCCAAGCGGCGATCTCCCGGCACACGGGCCACATCTTCATCAGCGACGGCTACGCCAACGCGCGGGTGCACAAGTTCGCACCGGACGGGACACACGTCCTGTCGTGGGGTGAACCGGGCATCGACGCCGGCCAGTTCATGGTGCCGCACAACATCGCGATCGACGCGGAGGACCGGCTCTACGTCGCCGACCGGGAGGCGCACCGTGTCCAGGTATTCGACGCGGACGGCAACTTCCTCGCGATGTGGAACAACGTGCATCGGCCCTGCGGGCTGACGGTCGGACCGGATGGCAACATCTACATCGGCGAGCTGAACGGCGTCGGTCTGGTGCAGGATTGTCCCGGCTACGGCCACCGGATCAGCATCTATCAGCCGGATGGCACCTTGCTCGCCCGCTACGGCGATCCGGAGGAGGGCGAGCAACCGGGACAGTTCATCGCGCCGCACGGCATCGCCGTCGATTCGCACGGCGACGTGTACGTGGGCGAGGTTTCGTTCACGATCCGCGGCCGAAGTCTCGACCCGCCGCGCGAGATGAAGAGTCTCTCAAAGCTGCGTCGCGTTTCGGCGTGACGGCAACGGGGTCGAGCGTGGTCCTCACAGCGGCGGCAGAGCGATCTTGCCGCCGCTTCGGATTATCGGGATGCGCTCATGGCGCTTGGCAGTCAGAACGCTTCGCTTCAATTCGGGCCGGCCATTGGCTTGTCGCGGGGACCGTCAGGTATCCTGCGGACGGCAGGAGTCAGACACGTACTCCGGTCAGCATGTCATGTCGTGCTGGGCCATGCTTGACCCGGAGTGAACGGCCGCGTCGGGCCGGTACGAGTCACGTGAGCGAGGAGATAGATGAACGAGGCAGAGCAACAGCGGTTCGAGGCGGGGCTGCAAACGCGGCGGGAGGTGCTCGGCGCGGCGTACGTTGACCAATCGCTGGCGAACGCGGACGAGTTCACGCAACCGTTCCAGGAGTTCGTGACCATGCATGCCTGGAACGACATCTGGAACCGGCCGGGCCTCGACCGCAAGACACGGAGCATCATCAACCTGGCAATGCTGGCGGCACTCGGTCGCGGCCAGGAACTGGTGCTGCACACGCGCGGCGCGCTCGCCAATGGCGTCACGCCGGAAGAGATCCGCGAGGTCTTCATCCAGGTGGCGGGCTATGCCGGTTTCCCGGCGGGAGTCGAGGCGTTCCGCACGGCGCAGCCGATCATCGCCGAGCACCGTCGCGGCCCAAAAGGAGACGCGGGGAGTTAACCACCACAGCGCCACGGCACCAAGCCAATGTGTAACTTGGTGCCATGGTGGCGAGCTATTCGAGACAAGGACGACGAACTTTCAACAGAGGAGGATCAATCGATGGCGCTCGATCCACAGGTCCAGGCTGTGCTGGACCAGATGGCGACCCTGGGACTACCGGCGTTCAACACGCTGTCGCCGGAGCAGGCCCGGCGACAAATGGAGATGACTCGTGCGGCGGCGCCTCCCGGCGATCCGGTGCATCAGGTCGAGGACCGCACTATTCCCGGTCCCGGCGGCGAGATCCCCGTCCGCATCTACCGTCCCGAAGGTGATGGACCGCTGCCCGCGCTGGTGTACTTCCACGGTGGTGGTTGGGTGATCGGCAACATCGAAACCCACGATGCCACCTGCCGGTCGCTGACGAACGGGGCGCAGTGTGTCGTCATCTCGGTCGACTATCGCCTCGCGCCGGAGCACAAGTTCCCCGCCGCGGCCGACGATTCCTATGCCGCGACCAAGTGGGTTGTCGATCATGCCGCCGAGTTGAGCATCGATCCGGCCCGGATTGCGGTTGGTGGCGACAGCGCCGGTGGCAATCTGGCCGCTGTCGTCGCGCTGATGGCGAAGGAGCAGGGCGGCCCCGCGCTCGTCTACCAGGCGCTGATCTATCCGGTCACCGACTACGGCTATGAGACGGCTTCGTACAAGGAGAATGCGGAGGGATACCTCCTCTCGAAGGACTCGATGGTCTGGTTCTGGGATCACTACCTCAGTTCTCCGGCCGATGGGAAGAATCCACACGCATCGCCACTGCAAGCGAAGGACCTGAACGGGCTGCCGCCGGCGCTGGTGATCACGGCCGGGTATGACCCCCTGCGGGATGAGGGCGCGGCCTATGCCGAGCGGCTGAAGCAGGCGGGGGTGCCGGTGGTCTACACGCTCTATCCCGGCATGATCCACGGCTTCTTCGGGATGGGCGCCGTGCTCGACAAGGCGAAGGAGGCGGTGGGCGAGGTCTGCGGCGCACTCCGTTCTGCCTTCGCGGTGCGGACACCCGCATAGACCGACCCGCCCGCGAGCGTCAACGCGCCATCTATGTCATCCTGAGCGACAGCGAAGGATCTCGGTCGTCCAACTGAGGTCGAGATCTTTCACTGTCGCTCAGGATGACATGCATATTCTGATCCCGATCCCACACGCATGGACCACAGGAGGCCATGACGGCTATGGAAGACCTCACGATCAAGGATAAGGTCGCGATCGTCGGCATCGGCGAGACGGACTACTACAAGCGCGGCGGCGCGCCCGTGAGCGAGTTTCAGCTGACGCTCGACGCGATCTTGAAGGCGGTCGACGATGCCGGTCTGGATGTCAGCCAGATCGACGGCTTCGCCTCCTATAGCAACGACCGCAACGACCCCAACCGTCTGGCGACGGCGCTCGGCGTGCCGGAGTTGAGCTTCTCGAACATGTTCTGGGGCGGCGGCGGCGGCGGTGGATCGGGAGCGGTCGGCAACGCGGCGGCGGCGATCGTCGCCGGATACTCGAAGTACGTCGTCGTCTACCGCGGCCTCGCACAGGGCCAGTTCGGGCGGTTCGGCCAAGGCTCGCAGGCACCGGCCGTCGCCTATCCCGGCTCGTACACCGTCCCCTACGGCCTGATGTCGCCGGCGCAGTCCTTCGCGATGCGGGTGCGGCGCTTCATGCACGATCACCACGTCAGCCAGGACCCGCTGGCAGCGATCGCGCTCGCTTCCTATCACCATGCCCAGTCCAACCCGCGCGCCGTGATGTACGGCCGGCCGCTGTCTCGCGAGGACTACGACAACTCCCGCTGGATCGTCGAGCCGTTCCACCTGTTCGACTGCTGTCAGGAGAACGACGGCGGCGCCGCCGTGATCCTCACCTCGGCCGAGCGGGCGCGCGACCTCAAGCAGAAGCCCGCCTACCTGCTCGCGGCGGCACAGGGGTCCGACCTGCGCCAGGGCGCGCCCGCGCACAACGCACCGGACTACGCCACCTCGAACTTCAAGACGCTCGTGCCCCGTCTCTATGGCATGGCCGGCATCGAACCGAAGGATGTCGATGTCGCCCAGGTCTACGAGAACTTCACCGGCGGCGTGCTGATGAGCATCGTCGAGCACGGTTTCTGCGCGCCGGAGGAGTCGGACGAGTTCTGCACCTTCGAGAACCTGACCGCGCCGAACGGCAGGCTGCCGATCAACACCAGCGGCGGCAACCTCGCCGAGTGCTACATGCACGGCCTGGAACTGATCACCGAGGCGGTGCGACAGGTGCGTGGCACGAGCACCGCCCAGGTACCGGATGCGAAGATCTCGATGGTCGTCTCCGGCCCAATGGTGCAGCCGGTGAGCAATCTGATTCTGCGGGGCTAGGAGCAACGTGATGACAACCGAGACACGAACCGCATACCTACCGACCGGGCTGCCCGCGCCGCGGCCCTCGATCGACGGATTGGACACGGAGTACTGGGAGGCGGCCAAACGCCACGATCTGGTGGTGCAACGCTGCAACCAGTGCAACACCTTTCAGTTCGGGCCGGAGTGGATCTGTCACGCCTGCCGCTCGTTTGACCTTGGCTGGCACCGCGTCTCCGGACGCGGGCGTATCTACAGCTGGGAGCGCGTCTGGCATCCGGTGCATCCCGCGCTGGCGAGCGGCTGCCCCTACCTCGTCGTGCTGGTCGAGCTGCCGGAAGCGGGCAATGTGCGGATGGTCGGCAACCTGCTCGGCGACCCGCTGCAAGAGATTGTGATCGGCGGCGAGGTCGAGGCCGTCTTCGAGGACCACCCGGCCGAAGGCTATACGCTCGTGCAGTGGCAGACGGTCGCGGAGTCGTAACGATGGCGATCGAGGACGGCTATTGCGATGTCAACGGCGCCCGCTTGCATTACCTGCGGGCGGGTACGGGACCACGGGCGATCGTCCTCTCCCACGGCAACAGCCACTGCGGCGGCGTCTGGGCGCCGCTGGTCGAGGCGTTGGCCGGCGATCAGTTCACCGTCGTCGCGCTCGATCTGCGCGGTCACGGTTGGTCGGAGAAGACGGAGGAAGGATATAGCTGGGCCGGCCTCCGCGACGACCTGGTGGGCGTGGTGCGGGCGTTGGACTTTCAGGATGTGTTCTACGTCGGTCACTCGCGTGGCGGCGGGGTGTCGCTGCTCGCCGCCGCGGCGACGCCGGATATCACCCGTGGCGTGGTCGTCTACGAGCCGACCGTGCCCGTCCAGCCGGGGCCGTCGGGCGAACCGGCGCCGGTAACGCCGCCGGCCCGTGCCGCCGAGATGGCCGATCGGGCGCTGCGCCGTCGCGAGGTCTTCCCCAGCCGGGATGAGCTGATGACGTACTATCGCAGCCGCGACGGCTTCCGCGAGTGGCGCGACGATTACTTTCAGTCCTTCATCGAGTACGGCAGCAGCGCGCGTGAGGACGGTGCCGTCGAGCTGTGCATGCCGCCGCGCTCCGCCGCAAAGCTGTTCGAGGCGACCTACGGCTTTGATGCGTGGCGCGACACCTCCTGCCCCGACCTGCCGGTGCTCGTCCTCTTCGGCGGGCGCAGCGGCCGGGTCGTCGACGGCCGCGATCCCGCGGCCGGCATCCGCACGATGTTCCCGCGGTGCGAGTCGCGGATCATCGCCGGCGCGACCCACACCGGCCCGATGGAGCAACCGGAACTCTTCGAGCAGATCGTCCGCGAACGCATTGCCTGACCGCAGAAGACCGGCCGCCCCCTGGGAGCGCGGGCATCCTTGCCCGCACGGTCGCTGGAATCGAATGCGGGCAAGGATGCCCGCGCTCCTAGGGGGCGGCCGTTACGTGGTCGTTGGCGTTCGTGTCTGCTGTTCCCAGCTGAGCACGTCGCCTTCGGGAAGGCCGGCGAGGCCGAGGCGCGCGAGCATGTGGAGCAGCTCGGCGCGGTGAAAGTGGTCGTGCGTCAGCACATGGGCGATGGCGCCGCCGTAGGTCTTTTCTCGCGGCGGATCGTCGAGGCGATCGATCCATAGGTCATCCAGCCGTCCCTCGGCCGCGATCCGTTCGGCGAGGGCACGAAAGCCTGCCATCGCCGCGTCGTGTCGCCTCAGCAGTTCGGCGGCAGATGGAGGATGGTCATCTGCCCCCTCGCGTTCCGGGATTGGGCCGTCCACCATCAGCGCGGTCCAGACCTCGATGTTGCCGACAGTGTGCCGGAGCGTCGCGCGAACGCTGCCGAGCCCTACGTCGAAGGGCTGATCGAGCTGTTCATCGGACAGTTCGAGGCAGCGCGACAGAAGCTGGTGTCCGGTCCAGGCATCATGGCCGAGCAGACGGAGGAGGATATCCATTTAGCGGCCTCGTTCTCCCCGCCAGCGCGTGATCCATTCCGTATGCTCTGCCTCATGCGTGCTGCGGAGCCCCGCTTCGCCGTAAAGCGACCCATCCAGTCCACGCGCGGTCGCGGAGGCGATCGCGTCCTGCACGCGCTGTCCCGTGGTCGCGAGCTCCCATCGCGCCTGCTCAGGCGTCAGGTCGCGGCGCAGAGTATAACCCAGGTCATTGTAGGTTTCTTCATGACCGCGAACCATCCGCCAAGCAGAGTCGTAACCGGCGGAGATGCGCGCGATCTCGGCGGCACGGATCTCATCCCAGAGCGAGAGGTGCACCAGGTGGTCCTTGACCGACCAGCCGTCGAGCGAGGGCTCGGTCATCGTCTCATCGCTGAGGCCATCGATCGCGGCGAGCAGGTCCGCACGCATCTGCCGGTAATACCGGAGCAGTGCATCTCGATCCTCGGCCATGGCTCTCTCCTCTTCGGATGATGGCGGACAACGGCAAGAATAGCACCTCCGCATCGGGCGATCGCCTGCCGTACGTCCGGTCTGTTGGTTCAAGATCACTTGGCCGGCGGCCGGCACGTGGTAGTCTGAACCACATGACGCGCATCGGCACGGTTCTCACGCACAGCACTACCACGCTCCCCCTGCGGGTGGAGCGGAGGATTGCCGGCGCATCCCCACACTAACGCTCCATCGAAACACTCGCAGGCAGGCAGAGGCGCAGGTCTCTGCCTGTTTGTTTGTCCATGATCGGAGCAGGGAGACAGACGATGACGACAACCGGCGCGCAGGCATGGGTGGCGGACCTCTACGACGACTATGTGACGGCGACCGCCGACATTCCCTTCTTCCTGGAGGCGGCGCGGGGGGTGGCCGGCCCGGTGCTGGAACTGATGGCGGGCACGGGCCGGATCTCACTGCCACTGGCCGAGGCGGGCGTGCACCTGACCTGCGTCGATCTCTCCGGGTCGATGCTGGCGCGTCTCCGGGCGAAGCTGGCGGCGGGGGGACTGCGGGCCACGGTGTGCGAGATGGATGTCGCCCGGCTCGATCTGGCCGAGCGTGCGTTTCCCTTGATCCTGCTGCCGTTCCAGTCCTTCGGGGAACTGCTCGACCCACAGGACCAGCGGTCCGCGCTCGACCGGATCGCCACCCATCTGGCGGATGAGGGTCGATTCATCTGCACGCTCCACAATCCACGGGTACGGCGGCGCACAGTCGACGGACAGCTCCGGCTGCTAGGGACGGTGCCGCTCAGCCGCCGTGCGGGGACGCTGCTGCTCTGGTCGGTTCAACAATCGGACGCTGGCAGTTCAGTGGTCCGTGCGGGTCAGATCTACGAGGTGTATGACCGGGACGGTCGGCTGGAAGAGAAGCGATGGTTAGACGTGCGCTTCCGGCTGGTGGAGCCGGCCGAGTTTCGGAGCATGGCGGAGAGGGCGGGGTTTCGTGTAGCGGCACTCTACGGCAACTACGACCGCACCCCGTTCGACGAGGAACAGAGTCCATACATGATCTGGGTGCTGGAACGATCGTAGACGCGGCCGTCCGGGGTACGGTGCGATCTACAGCTCGCGCATACTCTTGACGCGAACGAGTGCCAGCAAGGCGACGGCCGCGATCAGCACGCCCATGATTGCGACGGTCGCCGGGGCGCCGATCAGCGCTGCGATCGCACCGGCCGCAAAACTCCCGGCGGGGACCAACCCGACGTTGAGCATATAGACGCTCTGCACGCGGCCGCGCATCGCGTCCGTGGTGATCGTCTGGAGTTGCGTCTGATTGAGCGTGCTATAGCCCATCTGCGCCGCACCCACACCGATCAAGACGAGGAGGGCCAGGGGTAGCCAGGCGATCTGGCTGTAGAGGACCAACGTCACCCCGAGCGCGCCGAGCGACAGCAGTTGCATCAGTCCCTTGCGCTGGAAGTCGCCGGCACTGGCAACGGCGAGCGTCGCCAGGAAGGAGCCGAGCCCGGCGAAGCCGATCAGGATGCCCAGCCCGCCCGGTCCGATGTCGTAGATGTCGGCGGCGAAGATCGGCAGCAACGTCTGATACGGCATGCCGAGCAGCATCGGCACCAGGCCGAGCACCAGCAGCATGCCGACCACCGGCGTGGCACGGATATAGCGGAATCCTTCGACCATGCTCCCCCAGGCGCTCAGCGTGCGGCCGCCGGGCGGCGCGGCGATCGGCGGCACCCGCATCGCCGCGAGCATCGCCACGACCACCAGATAGAGCGCCGCCTGCACGAGGAAGGTGCCGCCGCCGCCGATCGCCGCGAGCAGAAAGCCGCCGATCGCCGGTCCGACGGTGCGGGTGATGTTGAAGGCGGCGGAGGAAAGCGCGACGGCGTTGAGCAATTCCGAACGCGGTACGAGCGCCGGTACGATCGACTGGCGCACGGGCATCGTCAGCGACCAACCGGCGCCGGAGACGAAGGTGAAGACAAAGAGATGCCAGACGGCAACCCGATCGGCGAGGAACAGCAGGCCCATGATCAGGGTGACGGCAAAGATGTACCACTGGGTCCAGAGCATCAGCCGGCGACGGTCGACCCGATCGGCCAGCACGCCGCCGATCAAGCTGGTGAAGAGGAACGGCAGGAAGCGGACGCCGTTGATCAGGCCGAGCATGAAGGCGGAGCCGGTCATCTCGAAGACGATCCAGCTCAAGACCACCTGCTGGAGCCACTGGCCGGTGGACATGACAACGGTGCCCACCCACAGCAACCGATAGTCACGATGGCGGAGTGAGGCGAAGGTCTTGAACCGGCCCGTGGTCGGTCGAACGACGGTCGCCGGATGGCCGGCGGCGGGCGCTTCGACGGGGGACGCCGCATCCTGTGACTTGAGCGTCAACCGGGCTCTCCCAGACCATGACACGGGACGGTCATGGTAGCTGAATTTAGCATTGATTAACGGTACAGTATGGCTAAATCGTCCCGCAAGATGGCCGGATCGCGGGACAACGGTCAGCGGGAGGGGGCAGCCATGAGCAAGCAGGATGACGATCGGATGGAGCGTGCTGTCACCGCGTTCGCGCGGGCGGCGGTCTTGCTCGACGGTCCCCGCCTACACGCCTGGGACGAGCGGGGGCTGTCGCTGCCCCAGCTTCGCATCCTCTTCTGGGTGCGGCAATCACCGGGCATCGGCGTGAAGGATCTCGCCTCCGCGCTCGGCGTCAGCGCGAGTAACATCACGCAGCAGGTGGAGAAGCTGGTGACCCGCGGCCTGATGTCGCGCGTGGAGCGCGAGGCGAACCGCCGGTACGTCTCGCTCACGCTCACCGCCGACGGCGAGCAGATGGCGGGTGAGTACTCGGTGACAGCGCGCAGCTACCTGCGCCGCGCGCTCGCCGGGTTGGACGCCGCCGACCTCGACCTGCTCACCGACCTGCTCACGCGCGTCGTCGAGCAGGCGCCGGACCCGGTGCTCCTGCCCTCATCCTCGTGAGCGCGCGGGCCGTTCCCGCGGCCTGGATCGGCTACCCGGCATAGCGCCAGACGCGACCCTCCGCCGGTTCATCCGCGAGCGTGAACTGCGGCAGCGCCACCTCGTCGTCGAGCGGCTGAAAGACGGCGTGCACCCGCTTGCCGATGGCGACGTTTGCCTCCGCCTCCGGCCGGAACTCGTCGGTGACAAGGTTGGCGATCACCCGCAGACCTTCGTCCGACGTCGGCACCCCCCGTTGCTCGTCCAACTCGACCAACACCACCGGATACGGCACCCAGTCCGCGAAACCCGGCTGAATCGCCTGCGTGACGATCTCGTAGCTATGGATCGTCCCCCGCCCGCTCACCTCACTCCACTCGAAGTCGAGCGAGTTGCACCACGGACAGGCAGCGCCCGGCGGATAGCGCAGCAGATTGCAATCGTTGCACTGCTTGAGCACCATCCGCCCCTGCCGTGCCGCCTCGAAATAGGGCCGGATCTCATGGTCCGCCGCCGGCATGATCAGGTTCATCCCTCTGTATTCAGGCATCGGTGCGCTCCTTCGTCGCGCGGCAATGGGCAATCGGCAGTCGGCAATGGGGAGTCACGACCTCTGCAGTGATCGGTAAAGTGAACGGAGTAATCGGCCGGTGCGATCCGCCCGCGACAAGATTGGGTCTAACTGTTCGGTCGTGACTATTCCTACTCGTGACGCAAGAATCAGATGCGTTTCGAGTTCCTTGAGACTACCCTGAGCGATGCGAAGATGATGCACATAGTCGCCGCGGTTGTCACGTCCATACCCCTCCGCAATGTTTGCAGGGACAGAAGCCGACGCCCGCCGAATTTGGCTTGTCAAACCAAATAATTCATCTCGCGGAAAACCACGGGTCAGGCCATAGCAATCCACCGCCAGGTCCATCGCAATCTTCCACACGTCGAGATCGTAGTAAGACGCGATTGATGCCGAGCGCTGGTAGCGACCGTTTACTTGCTCCCCCATTGCCGATTGCCCATTGCCCATTGCCGGTTCCTACTGATTCGCGAGGATCAAGGCGCTGCCGGTCGCGGGCATCGCCCAGCCGAGGTTCATCGTGATCTTGGGGTCGCGGACCTGGCGGCAGCCGCCCTCGCGGTAGTCGTAGGTGTGGTTGCGGTTCTGCCAGTCGGGGCAGTAGTCGTCGGCCATGCCGCGAAGCTGGCGAACGTTCTCGATCACCATGCTCATGCCGTGGGTGTAGCCCTCACAGAGGTGGCCGCCGCTGGTGTTGTTGGGACGGGCGCCGCCCAGTTCGATGATGCCGCTGGCGACGTATTCACCGCCCTGGCCCTTCGGACAGAAGCCGTACTCCTCGAGCTGGAGCATCGTCGTGAAGGTGAAGGCGTCATAGCTGCCGGTGATGTCGACATCCTCCGGCGTGATCCCCGCCTGACCGAAGACGATGTCCTTGGCGTAGTAGCCGGCCACCCGCGAGATCGGGCCATGCGCCCAGTGCCAATCGACGCGCGGCTTCGAGACGCGGCCGGCGACACCAAGGATGCGCGCGGGCGTATGGCGGAGGTCGCGGGCACGCTCCAGCGAGGTAACGATGATCGACGTGGCGTTATCCGTCTCCAGGCAGCAGTCGAGCAGGTGGAGCGGTTTGACGATCCAGCGCGAGTTGATCACGTCCTCGATCGTCACCCGCCGCTTCTGGAGCGCCTTCGGGTTGTTGGATGCGTGCTTGGCGTGGGCGACCTTGACCGCCGCGAGCTGCTCGCTGGTGGAGCCGTAGTCGTACATGTGCCGCATGAACGACGGCGCAAAGCTCTGGGCCGCGCTCATCTGACCGTACGGGCGGGTCAACAGCTCGCTGCCGCCAACCGGCGACGCCGCCCGCACGCCGGTGGCGCCGATGCGGACACCGGAGTACCCGTTCATCGAGCGGAAGATAGCGACCGTGTTGCACATCCCCGCTTCGATCACGCCGATGGCGATGCCGATCAACGCCTCGGTACTCGAGCCGCCGCCGGAGCAGTCCATATAGAAGTTCAACCGGATCCCAAGGTCCGAGGCGAGCGCCGGCGATGCGGTCGAGTCATTACCGTGATAGGAGAGCATCCCGTCGATGCCGTTCCGGTCGAGCCCGGCATCGCGCATCGCCGCCCGCAGCGCCTCAACCCCGAGGGATCGCGTGCTGCGTCCCGACCCGCGCGAGTACTCCGTCTCGCCAACGCCGACGATCGCGTACTTGCCGCTGAGATTGGTCATATGCAACTCCTTACGGACCCCTCCCCCGGCCCCTCTCCGCGCGCCAGCGGGGGGAGGGGCCGGGGGAGGGGTCCGTCAGTCACTCAGCTCCGGCTCGGCAACACAACTTGGACGTTGCTGCGTACACTCGGGTCGCCGTCCGCCAGTGTCACCACTTCCAGCTCGATGACCTTTGTGCCGCCCTCCTCCCGCTTGTCCACCACCCGGCCCATCAGCACGATTGGCCGTCCGGCGACATCCGGCCGCCGGAAGACCGCCCGCAGGCTCAAGAGGCGACCCTCCAAGCCCGCCCAGTCGCTCACATACTGCGTCATCCAGGCGAGCTTGAGGTTCCCCGGGACCAACGCCCCGCCGATGCCCAGCCGCCGGCCCGCCTCCGCGTCCGCGAAGGCGGGATTGGTTGGGTTATCCCGCCCGAAGAACTCGACGGCGAGATCCTCGGTCGGAAGCTTCTCCACCGGAGCGAGCTCTTCATCGACCTGGACATCCTCGAAATATCGCTGCATCATCCACGCTCCTGTAGACCCGCCGGGTCAAATTGGGTGACGGTCACGAGCACCGCCCCGACCGGCTCGCCGGCGGCGTCAGTGAAGTCGGTTGCGGTCGTGACGAGCACGCTGTAGCCGTAGCGGCCGCCCAACCGGTCACGCAGGTCGATCACCTGGCTCACCGCCGTCAGCTCCTCGCCGATGCGGAAGGGGCGATGGAAGCGCCACTCCTGCGTGGTGAGGATGGCGTTGGGCAGGATCTGGGGGGTCATGCCGCGCCGGGGCGCTCCCTGGAACATGGCGATGACATAGGGTGGGGCGACGTCGGTGCCCTCGGCCCAGCGGGGATCGGCATCGTCCAGCACGCCACGAATCCGGCCGGCATCCTCGCCCTTCACCGTGACCGTGGTCGGCTCGCTTTTCCGTCCGATGAACGCTCGATGCTCGTCCGTGATCTTGCTTTGGATCTCTTCCGTCATGGATAGCTCCTGTCCAGTGGGTTGGTGAGAGAGGCGTGGTGATCCCCCAAAGACATGAGTGGACCGGCGAGGGTTGCGCTCGGAGATTCACCCGCCGGTCATGCGACCGGCGATACGAAACATCAGGCCGAACGATACCAGAGCATGCGGATGAGCGCGAACCCGCCGGCGTTCAGGCTAGCGCAGGCGCAGCACGCTACCGGGGAAAATCGTCGCGTTCCAGGGAATGCCGTTGAGCTGGCTCAGCGCGGCCGGGTTGAGGCCATAGCGGGCGGCGATCGTCGAGATGCTTTCGCCACTTTGGACGACATGCGTCGCCGGGGGTGACGGAGCCGGCGCAGGTGCGGGCGTCGGTGGTGCGGTCATCGCCGGCGCCGTTGTCGATACCGCGATGCGCGTCGCCGGCGTCACGGCCGCGGCGGGAGTGGATTCCGGCGTCACGACGATCGCGGTCGCGACGAGCGGTCGTGTCAACGCCGGTGACGGGGAGGACACTGATGCATGCGGCGGTTGATCCGTACTGACGGCGGTCGCGGCCACCGCTTCGCGCGGATCGGCCGTCCCGCTGCTGGTGAATAGCCTGACAGCAAGGAGCGCCACCACAATCGCGAGCAGTGTCGTTCCGACAACCAACGGCACCACCGGCACACGGCGATGCGGGCGGACAGGCGGCTCGTCGAAGGTGCCCTGAAAGATCGGACAGGATTCGTACCGCTGCGAGAGACAGAGCATGCTCTGCACGTCGGGCGGGATCGATCGGGGGCGTGGCGTCCGGCGGCAGCGATGCGCATCGGAGACAAAGGTGCATCGTGAGGCGGAGTCGTCCGCCAGACCAACGTGCGGGCAGACGGCGCCGAAGGCCTGACCGTCGAGACCGGGCAACGGACGCATCACGGTGTGCCCAGCACCGTCGTCGCCGGACGCTGCCATCTCTGCGCTCATACCGTTGCCCTGGCATTTTTTCTCCGATATCAGAGCATAGGTGACCGTTCTTTGTCATCAGCGAGTTTTCTCATGAGCGTATTATGTCGCGTTCGGATGTGCCGCCGACGCTCGCGCCCGCGATCTTCCCGATCGTCAGCGAAACCATTTGTGTGACGAACTAACCATTCTGTCGACCTGGGACTTGCGGTTCGTCGCCGGATCGGTCATACATCGGATCGGTAGACATTCAATCTGGACGCCGTGGATCGCCTGATCCACGGTCCTCAATGCGCGAGGTGCGGAACCGGGACACAGTGGGAGGTAGGTGCTATGGCAGCAGCAGCCCTTTCCGATCTGGTCGTCGTGGAATGTGGACAGGGCGCGGCAGGCGCATTCGGCGCGAAAGCGCTGGCTGATCTCGGCGCGGACGTGGTCAAGGTCGAGCCGCCGGAGGGAGACGGCGGCCGGTATGTCGGCCCGTTCCCCGGAGGCATCCCCCACCCGGAGCAGAGCGGCCGGTTCCTCTATCTCAACGCGAACAAGCGCGGGGTGACGCTGGACGTGACATCGGCGCCGGGCCGCCGGCTGCTCCACGACCTGCTCGACCGAGCAGATATCTTGATCAGCGACCTGCCGCCGCGCCGGCTGGACGAGATCGAGATCGATGCGTCCCGCCTCCGGGACGCGCACCCGCGCTTGATCACGACCCTGATCAGCCCCTTCGGCCAGAGCGGTCCCTACCGAGAGTACGCCGGCAGCGACCTGATCGCCTGGCACATGGGCGGCACCGGCTATGGGACGCCGTTCAACGCGGTCACCGATCCGGCCCGACAGCCGCCGTTGCGGGGCGGCGGCATTCAGGCCGACTACCTGGCCGGATGGACCGCCGCCGCCGCGACGATGGCAGCGGTCTTTCACCGGGAGCAGACCGGCACGGGACAGGTGGTCGATATCTCGGCGATGGAAGCGGTCGTGAACATGGTCCGCGCCGGCGTTGCCCTCTTCTCCTACGACCGCGCGGCCGTCCCAGAAACGCGGCTCAAGGCGGGATCGCCCTGGATCTATCCGTGCCGGGACGGCTTTATCTCGATGTCGACGCTGCGCGATCACTGGTGGGAGGCGCTCAAGGACCTGATGGGGCGGCCCGCATGGGCCGACAACCCGACGTTTACCGATGTCGCGGGCCGGCGTCAGAACGCCGACGCGCTCGATGCGCTGCTCGGCGAATGGTTCGGCGCGCACGATCGCGCCGAGCTGTACGAGATGCTGGTGCCCCGCGGCGTGCCGTGCTTTCCCGTGAACACCGTCGACGATGTCCTGCGGTCGCCGCAACTCAACGCCCGCGGCTTCTTCGTGACGCAGGAGCACCCCGCTGCCGGCGCGATCATCCAGCCGGGGCCGGCGATTCGCCTGTCAGAAACGCCCTGGTGTCTGCGCCGGCCGGCGCCCCTGCTTGGCCAGGACAATGAGGAGGTGCTGGGCAGTGGGCAGTGGGCAGCAGGCAGTGGGGGGAGCGGCCCGCGGCCGGCGTCGCCAGGAATTGACCGGCCTCCGGCAGGCACAGACAACAACCGTGACCTGCGTGATCTGATCGACACACAGCCGCTGCGTGGGGTGCGAGTTCTTGACTTCGGCTGGATCCTGTCGGTGCCACACTGCACCGCCTGGCTCGGCACGCTGGGGGCCGAGGTGATCCGGGTCGAGTCGGTGGCGCGGCTCGACATGGGGCGGGCGGGCATCATGGGCGCGGCCGATGGCATCGCCGGGCCGAATCGCTCGTCGACCTTCAACGGCCTCAACTACAGCAAGCAGAGCATCACGCTCAACATCGCCACCGAGGAGGGCCGGGCGCTGGTGCGCGACCTCGTCGCGGTCAGCGACGTGGTCACGGAGAACTTCGCGACCGGCGTGCTCGATCGGCTGGGTCTCGGCTATGAGGCGCTGCGCGCGATCAAGCCGGATATCATCATGCTCTCTGGTTCGACGCTGGGGACGAGCGGCCCCGAGCGGGACGCCACCGGCTGGGGTCCGAATGTCTGCGCCTACGCGGGACTACCCTCGATCACGGGCTACGCGGACGGCCCACCTTCGGACCTGGGCGGCATCTGGCCCGACTACATGATCGGCACGTTGATGGTTTACGCGGTGTTGAGCGCGCTCCATCATCAGCGTCGCACGGGCGAGGGACAGCGCATCGAGATCGCGATGGGCGAGGTCGTGGCCACGATGATCCCCGAGGCGATCCTCGACTACACGATCAACGGCCGGCTGACGCCGCGGCAGGGCAACCGCGACGGCAGCGCCGCGCCGCACAACGTCTATCCCTGTCTTGGCGACGACGAGTGGATCGCGATCGCGGTCCAGACCGACGCGGAGTGGCGTGCGTTGTGCCAGGCGATCGCCCGCGACGACCTGGCAACAGACCCACGCTTTGCCGATGCTCCCGGCCGGCGGGCGGCAGAGGATGAGATCGACGCGGAGATCGCCGGCTGGACGCGCGACCACACACCGTATGAGGCGTTTCATCTGCTCCAGGCGGCAGGCGTCGCCGCCGGGCCGGTGCTCAGCATCCCCGGTCTGATGAACGATCCGCATCTGCGGGCGCGCGGCTTTGTCGTCGAGATCGATCACCCAGAGGTCGGGCAACGAACCGTCGCCGGGCTGCCGGCCCGGTTCGGCGCAATCCCCGATCCGGCGTACCAGCCGGCGCCCTGTCTCGGCGAGCACAACCAGAGCGTGTATTGCGGTCTGCTCGATCTGAGCACGGACGATGTGGGGCGCCTGCAGGAAGCGAAGGTAATCTACTGACCGCCGGGGCATCGGCATGCTGTCCGCCACGTAATGGCCGCGCTCGGATCGCGGCTTGATCGCGGTGACGGTGCTTCTGTCGAGTAACTGTTTAACACCTGTTTGACAGCGCCCGACGGTAGCCATAGAATCGCCGCACCGATTCCAAGGAGATCATGTCGTCATCTCGTCATGATGAGTCACACAGCGTCCGATTACTCGGCAAATAGCACGGAACCGATCAATCCCGAGAGCGAGGTGCCGCTCTTCTATCAGTTGTTCGTCTTCCTGCGCGATGCCATTCTCGGCGGCGTCTATCAGACGGGTGACCGGTTGCCCTCCGAGTCGGAGCTCTGCGCCGGCTTCGGCATCAGCCGCACGACGGTGCGCTATGCAGTCGACCGGCTGGTATCGGACGGCTATGTCTACAGGAAGCACGGGAAGGGCACCTTCGTCGCGCGGCCATCACCGAAGATGCGGCTCCTGCTCGACCCGAGCTGGGCGCGGGCGATGCGGACGCGGGGTATCACCCCCGAGGTTCGCACGCTGATGACGCAGCGCGTGCAACCCCCGCCAGCGGTGCGCGACCAGCTCAAGACCAGCTCGGAGACGGTCTTTCATATTCGGAACCTGGTCCTGGGAAACGGCGAGCCCTGGATCGTCTCCGAGCAATACATCGATACGGGGCTGGGCCTCTCCGAGGTCGACCTGACCGACACGATCCTCGCCGATGTGCTCAGCGAAAAGATGGGTATTCGGATCAGTGAGTCCGTCTGTCTATTTCTCGAGCCGGTCCTGCTCGGCGAAGCCGATGCCGCCCTGCTCGACGTTTCGGCAGCATCGGCCGGGCTGCATGTCGCCCGCCGCGTGAAGGACTCGCTCGGTCGCGTCGTTCTCTACAGCGAATCGCTGTTCCGGGGCGATCGCTGCAAGCTGCTCTTTTCGACCGTTTGATGTCGGCGTCGCAGCGCCGATGCATGATGCGGTCGTTGACGGAACGGGACACGACAAGAAAGGCGGCGGCTTCGCCATGCAGGTCTATCTCATCCGACGTCTGCTCCTCACAATCCCGGTGCTCCTGATCGTCGCCCTGATGACCTTCATCCTGCTGCGCCTCGTGCCCGGCGACGTGACGATGACCCGCATCGCCGAGGGCGGCATCTACAACCCGGAGCAACTGCAGGCGCTACGCGAGGAACTGGGCCTGACCGACCCGCTGCACGTGCAGTTCCTCGACTGGATCGGCGGCCTCCTCCGCGGCGACTTCGGCCGCAGCCTGCAGACGCAGCGCGATACCTTCACCACCTTCCTGTCGGCGTCACGGATCACGCTGGAACTGGGGGTGCTGTCGATCGTGATCGGTCTCGTGATCGCCCTGCCAATCGGCATCCTCTCGGCGGTCAAGCAGGACACGCCCGCCGACTACATCGGCCGCCTGATCGCGACCGCCGGCATCTCCGTCCCGGACTTCTGGCTGGGGACGATCACCGTGATCTTCCTCGGCCTCTGGTTCCAGTATCAGGCGCCGCTCGGCTATCACTCGCCGTTCTCGGACCCGTGGGCGAACATCCAGCAGTTCATCTTCCCGGCGCTGATCCTGGGCTTTCGCAACTCGGCGGTGACGATGCGGTTGGTGCGCACGACGATGCTCGATGTGCTGCGCCAGGACTACATCCGCACGGCGCGGGCCAAGGGTCTCAGCAGCCGCGTGATGATCAGCCGGCACGCGCTCAAGAACGCGATGATCCCGGTGGTGACCGTGATCGGCACCCAGCTCAGCTTTATCCTCGGCGGCACGGTGATCATGGAGAGCCTGTTCAACCTCGCCGGCGTCGGTCAGCTCACCTTCAACGCGATCCTGCAGCGCGACTACACCCAGGTGCAGACCAACATGCTCCTGCTGGGCACGGTCGTCGTGCTGGGGAATCTGCTCACTGACCTCAGCTATGCCTGGCTGGACCCGCGCATCCGATATCGCTAAGACCGCACCGGACCACAGCCGACGAACCAATCCAGTGAGGTGAAAGGGGAGGCACGTGGAGGAACGCACGCTGCAAAGCTCGGTGGCGCTGGAGGGAGCGACGATCAGGGCGCCGTCCACGGGCGTCGTCACGCGGTTGGGCCGCCTGATCGTACGCAAGCCCCTGGGCGCGATCGCGGCGATCATGCTGATCCTGCTCTGGCTGATGGCAGCGTTCGCACCGCTGATCGCGCCGTTTGCGGCGGACGAAGTGTTTGCCGGGCCGCGGCTGGCCGGGCCGAGCGCGACGTTCTGGTTCGGCACGGACGAGGTGGGGCGCGATGTCTTCAGCCGCCTCGTCTACGGCGCCCGCCTCAGCCTCACGGTCAGCTTGGCGGCGACGACGATCGGCATCACGATCGGCACCGTGCTGGGCGTCGTCTCGGGGTATTTCCTCGGGTGGTTCGATCTCTTGTGGCAGCGGGTGATCGACGCCTTCCAGGCGATGCCGGCGCTCGTGTTGCTGATGGTGATCGCCTATGTGCTCGGACCCAAGCTGCCGCTGGTGGCGCTGGCGCTGGCGGTGCTGACCGTACCCGTCGTCAGCCGCGTGATCCGCGCCTCGACGATCGCGGTGCGCACCAACGCCTACATCGAGGCGAGCCACGTGATCGGCGCCGGGTCGCCGCGCATCATCATCCGCCACATCCTGCCGAACGTCGCGCCGACCGTGATCGTACTCGCGGCGATCAGCCTCGGCAGCAACATCCTGCTGCAGTCTGCCTTGAGTTTTCTCGGGCTGGTCAGCTCGCAGACACCCGACTGGGGCGGGATGCTCAATCTCGGCGCGCGGCGCTACATGGAGGTCCAGCCCTGGCTGGCGATCGCGCCCGGCCTGGCGATCAGCATCACGGTGCTGGCCTACAACTTGCTGGGTGACGCGCTCCGGGACATTCTCGACCCGCGGCTTCGGGGCACCACGTAATCCGCCGCCGATCGGCGGCGCGGGAAATGGGAGGGAGAAGGTAATGGCGAAGCAGTCGTATTACGACGAGATGTACCAGCTCTGGCAGGCGGAGGAGCGGCGGGCTGCCCGCGCCCGGCGGGCCGTCAGCCGACGGTCGCTCGTCATGCGCGGCAGCGCGATCCTGGCGATGGGCGGGGTCGCGGCGGCGCTGGCGGCGTGCAGCGGTGACGGTGACGACGGCGGCAGCACGAGCCGCGCCGGCGCGACGCCGGATACCGCCGTCGGCGCCACCGCCGCGCCGAGCGGTCAATCGAACCTGGCGGCGACCTATCCGTTGGTCGACCAGTACAACTGGCGCAAGCTGAACTGGAACGCCGGCCCGCCGACGCAGGGCGGTCACGCGCTCCGGGCGGCCCGGCCACCGGCGAACTGGGACCTGATGCAGGTGGTGACGCTGACCCCCAGCCCGCCGTTCTACAACGGCCTCTACCGGCCGCTGCTGGAGCCGGGCGCCGACCTCGACGGTCAGGAGTTCGGCCCGGACCTCGCCCAGAATACCGAGCACAACGCCGATTACACGGTCTGGACCTTCAAGCTGCCGAGCGGGGTCAAGTTCCACGACAAGGCGCCGGTCAACGGCCGCGAGATGACGGCGGAAGACGTTGTCTATTCCTTCCAGGCGTACAAGGAAAAGAGCGTCTGGTCCGTGCCGCTCTCGGTGATCGATCGGGTCACGGCGCCGGACAACACGACCGTCCGCTTCGAGATGAAGCAGCCGTATTTCGCGCTGCCCAACATCCTCGGCATGCCTTACTACTTGATCTTCGCGCGGGAGCACTTCGAGGGTCCGGAGGATCGCTGGAAGCAGCAGGCGATCGGCACCGGCCCGTTCATGCTGGAGTACTCCGACCCGACTGACCGCTATGAGGGGGCGCGCCATCCGAACTACTGGGAGAAGGACAAGAACGGTCAGCGGTTGCCATATCTCGACAAGTTCACGTCGCGCTATATTGCCGACCGAAACACGCTGCTGGCGGCCTTCCGTTCCGGCAACCTCGACACGACCGCGTTCACCGACACGGATGAGTTCGAGACGATCGTCAAGAGCGTCCCCGACGCCTACTACGTCGTGCAGCCGCACTGGGCCACCTATCAGAATGCGGTGCTGCTCCAGTGGAACAACGAGCTGTTCAAGGATGTCCGCATCCGTCGTGCCCTCTCGATGGCGATCGACCGCAAGGGGCTGGTCGATAAGCTGCTGCGCGGCGCCGGCACACCGTCGTATCCGGTGCCGTTCGACCAGATGGGGCTGAACCGGCCGCTCGGCTGGGACGACATGCCGGAGAGCATGCAGTACAATCCGCAGCGCGCCAAGCAACTGCTGGCTGAAGCGGGCCATCCGAACGGCTTCAAGATCCAGTTCCTCTCGCCGACGCCGGTGGCGCAGACCTATGTGCTCGTCCAGGACTACTGGAAGGCGGTCGGCGTCGATCTGCAGTTCGACGAGAAGGACTTCCTCGTCGTGCAGTCCTCCCTCGTCAAGAAGGAGTTCCCGGATACCGCCTTCTACAGCGGTGTCGCCGGCTTCGACCCGGATGTCGTCGTCCGGCCGCTCTACTATCCGGGCGCGCCGCAGAACTGGGGCAACGTCGACGACCCAGAACTGACGGCGGCGATGGACAAGCTGCGGACGAGCGTCGACGCGAACCAGCGCAAGCAACTGGCGAAGCAGATCAATGATCGGGCGCTGGACCAGGCGTTGCAGATCTACCTGAACGGCTATCACACCTTCTACGGCACGCACCCCTGGATGCACACGATCGCCCAGTCGCTCTATACGACGATCGAAAACTGGGGGACGGCCAACTGGCGCTGGGTCTGGAACGACGAATCGACGCCGGGTGGCCGCGGCGGCCGCAAGTCGTAGGCACGTTGGATGATTCCCCGCCGCACGCCCTGGGAGCGCGGCCATCCTGGCCGCCGGGTATCACAACCCGAATGCGGGCTGGAAGCCCGCGCTCCCAGGGTGCGTTGTGAAAATCGAGCATGGGAAAGGTGAGATGAGGCAGACGCTTACTGGAGTACGAGTCCTCGATCTGGCGGGTGGTGTCGCGGGCAGCTATTGTACGAAGCTGCTGGCCGGACTCGGCGCCGACGTGATCCTCGTCGAGCCGCCGGAGGGTGACACCTGTCGCCGGCTGGGACCGTTCCCCGGCGATACCGCCGACCCGGAGCAGAGCGGGCTGTTTCTCTCACTCGGCGCAGGCAAGCGAAGCGTCGTCGCCGACCTCACCCGCCAGGACGGCGTCGCGCTCGTCCAGCGCCTTCTCGCCGATACCGACGTGCTGCTCACGTCCGGCCACCCGGCGGCACTCGCGGAGTCGGGCCTGGACGCGGAAGCGATCCGCGATAAACATCCGGCGCTCGTGCATGTCAGCATCACGCACCTCGGCGTGACCGGGCCGTATCGCGACTGGGCCGGGGACGAGATCACCGACTATGCGATGGGCGGCTACCTGCAGTTCGGCGGCGAGCCGGAGCGCGGTCCGCTGATGGTGCCGGGGTATCAGGCGCAGCATCACGCGGGGATGCAGGGCGCGCTCGCGGCGCTGGTGGCGCTCGCCGAGCGCGACCGCTCGGGACGCGGCCAGTTCGTCGATGTCTCGGCAGTCGAGGCAATGCTCTCCGCCCACTCCTGGACGAGCGTCTCCTGGTCGCACGAGGGCCAGGTGATGGGTCGCACGCCGACCGACCTGATCCGCTGCGCCGATGGCTGGGTCTTCTTCATGCTCACCAACCTCGAAGGGTTGGCCGTGCTGATCGAGCGGCCGGACCTGCTCGACGACGAACGCTTCTCCACGGTGCTCAGCCGGATGCAGCACCGGGATGATCTGCACAAGATCGTCGGCGAGTGGTGCGCCGGTCAGACGATGGAGACGATCTACCGGCTCGGCCAGGACCTGCGTGTGGCCGTGACGCCGGTCTACACCGCGCGCGACCTGGCCGCGTATCCCCAACTCCAGGCGCGGGACTGGTTTCAAATGGTCGAGCATCCCGAGGCGGGCACGATCCGTCTGCCCGGTGCGCCATACATTCTCACGGCGACACCGGTCACGGTCGCCGGTCCCGCACCCCTGCTCGATCAGCACGGCGACGCCATCCGTCGCGACGGGTGGGGGACGGCCGTGCCAGAACAGGAGCGCAGAGCCGACCGCCCCGCAACAGAGGTCAAGCCGGCGCCGTTACCTGGCTATTGGACGACACCGCCGCCGGAGACGCTGCCGCTCTCCGGCCTGCGAGTGATCGAGCTCACGGCTAACTGGGCCGGTCCGCTCGCGGGCCGCTATCTCGCCGACCTGGGGGCGGAGGTGATCAAAGTCGAGTCGCCCAAGCGGCCGGCGACGCGCGGACTGCACTACGCCGGCGGTGACGGACGTACCCGTCCCTACAACCGCGCCGGGTACTTCAACAAGCTCAACCGAAACAAGCTCGGCGTCGCGCTCGACCTCGGCCTGCCGGCCGGGCGCGACCTCTTCCTGCGGCTGGTCGAGCGGGCGGACGTGGTGATCGAAAACAACAGCGCCCGCGTGCTCGGCAACCTCAATCTGGCCTACGACACGCTCCGGCAGGTGAAGCCAGACATCATCCTCTGCTCGATGTCCGGCTTCGGCGGCACCGGCCCCGAACGGGATTATGTCGCCTACGGTTCGAACATCGAAACCGTCTCCGGTCTGGCGGCGCTGATGGGCTATCACGACGACCCGACGCCACACCGTACCGGCAGCTACTACGCCGACCCGGTCGCCGGGGCACACGGGGCGATCGCAATCCTCGCCGCGCTGCGCCATCGCGACCGGACCGGCGAGGGCCAGTGGATCGACCTCTCGTTGCTCGAATCGGCGGCGGCCCTCTTCGGCGAGGCGCTGATGGACTGGTCGCTGAACCAACGGGTGCCAGCGCCACGCGGCAACCGGCATCCGCGCTTCGCACCGCAGGGGTGCTATCCCGCCGCCGGCAACGACTCCTGGTTCGCCCTCACCGTCCGTAGCGATGCAGAGTGGCAACAACTCTGCACGGTACTCAACCGTCCCGACCTCGCCCAGGACCCAGACCTCTGCACCGACGCAGGACGGCGAGCGCGGCACGACGCGATCGATGACGCGATCGGAGACTGGAGCCGCGCGCTCGACCACTACGAAGCGGCGCGTCGCCTGCAGGCAGCGGGCATCGCCGCCGCGCCCGTGCTGGCAAACTGGGAACTACTCTCAGACCCACACCTGCACGCCCGCGGCTTCTATGTGCAGGTGCTGCACCCGGAGGTCGGCGTGCTGCCGTTCCCCGGCATGCCCTGGCACTTCAGCCGCACGCCCGGCGCCGTCCGCGGTGGCGCCCCCTGCTTCGGCGAGCACAACTCACTCGTGCTCCGCGACGTGCTGGCGCTGTCCGAGTCGGAGATCGCAGACCTGTACGCGCAGGACGTGACCGCCGACGAGCCGCAGGTGGTGCTGATCCGCTGAGTCGATGTTGATGGCGATCGGGCCGCGGTGTCGATCGCGACGTCCCTGGGAGCGCGGGCATCTTGCCCCCATGGGTGTTCGACACCGTAGCGGGCAAGGATGCCCGCGCTCCCAGGGGCAGGCTTCTTATCAATCGCCACTCGCGGCCGTGGCGGCGGGCGTCTGCGGCGGGCGGCTCATGCCGCGCATCTCCGTGAGCGGGAAGCCGACCTGACCGACCGTGGCCGGCCACTCATCGAACAGCTTGTCGATGTCGAAGAACGGCGTATCCGAGAAGAGCGTCCGCTCCCACTGCGGCTCGCGGTAGAGGCTGATCCGGTGGCCGGAGGCGCCGAAGATGCGGCCGTTCGCGACGCCGCCCGCGTCCGACGCGAGCCAGACGATGATCGGCACGACGTTCTTCGGGTCCATCGCCGTGCCCGCCGCCGCGAGGCTCGGGGCATCCGCACCCTCCCGCTGTTCGCCCTGGGCAGCGAGACCGCGGTCGGTCATCCGGGTCGAGGCCAGCGGCGCGATGCAGTTGCAGGTGACGCCGTAGCGGGACAGCGCCCGGGCGTTGGAGCGCATCAATCCCAATTTTCCGGCGTGGGCGGCGGAGTAGTTCGGCTGCCCGGCGCTGCCATGGACACCAGCGTCGGAGGTGAAGTAGATGATTCGGCCGCCGGTGCGGGTCTGGCGCCAGTGGATCGCGGCAAACTTCGTCGGCGCGAAGCAGCCTTTCAGATGAGCGCGGACCAGGCCGTCCCATTCGTCCTCGGTCATGTTGAAGATCATCCGTTCACGCAGGATGCCATGCGCGCAGACGAGGATGTCGAGCTTGCCATAGGTATTGAGGGCGGTGCCGATCAGACCCTCGGCGGTGTCCATGTCGGCGACATCGCCGATCGCCGCCGTCGCGGTGCCGCCGGCGTCTTTAATCTGGGCGACGACCTCGTTCACGCGGGTCGGGTCGACACCCATCCGTCCCTCGACATCAGCGCCCGTGTCGGCGACGACGACGCTCGCGCCCTGTTCGGCGAAGATCCTGCTGATCCAGCTGCCGACGCCACCGGCCCCGCCTGTGACGATCGCGACTTTTCCATCCAGGTGCTTGGTTGGCATAGGACTTCCCCTTTGCTCTGCCGTGTTGGTCGAGTTCTCCGGTGTAACAGCGTGGAAGATGCTGGTCAGATCTGCATCGGCATCAGATCCCAGCCCCGCGCTCCCAGCGTCTGTGGCATCACCTCGAAGAGCTTGTCGATGTCAAAGAACGGCGTCTCCGAGTAGATCGACGTCTCCCACTCCGGTTCCTGCCAGACGGTGATCCGGTGGCCGGTGGCGCCGATCACGCGGCCGTTGACCTCGGCGCCCTGATCGGAAGCGAGATAGACGATCGCCGGCACGACGTTCTTCGGGTCCATCGCCGTACCGACCGCCGCGAGGCTCGGAGCCTCCGCACCCTCCCGCTGCTCGCTCTGGGCGGAGAGACCACGATCGGTCATCCGGGTCGAGGCGGCGGGTGAGATGCAGTTGGAGGTGACGCCGTAGCGGGAGAGCGCCCGCGCGTTGGAGAGCATCAGCCCGACCTTGGCCTGCTGGGCGGCGGAGTAGTTCGGCTGCCCGGCGCCGCCGCGGATGCCCGCCGCCGAGGTGAAATAGATGATCCGGCCGCCGGCACGCGTCTGGCGCCAGTGGATCGCGGCAAACTTCGTCGGCGCAAAGCAGCCCTTCAGATGCGCCTGGATCGAGCCGTCCCACTCGTCTTCAGTCATATTGAAGATCATGCGCTCGCGCAGGATGCCATGGGCGCAGACGAGGATGTCGAGCTTGCCGTACTTCTCCAGCGCCGTCGTGACCAACCCTTCGGCGACGGCCATCTCGGAGACATCGCCGATCGCGGCGGTGGCGGTGCCGCCGGCCTTGGTGATCTCGTCGACGACGGCGTTGACGCGGGTCGGGTCGACACCCATCCGACCCTCGACATCGGCGCCGGTGTCGGCGACGACGACGCTGGCGCCCTGCGCGGCGAAGATCTTGCAGATCTGGCTCCCCATTCCACCGGCGCCGCCGGTAACGATGGCGACCTTGCCTTCCAGATGTTTGCGTGGCACTGACAGTTACCTCCCCACCAGGAATGACGGCTGTTCGGCCATCGATGGCAGCTACCTTCTAGCACCGAAGTCCGGCCCGGTCAAACATGACGGCCAGCCATGTCGCCTGAACGTGGCACGACCGCGGCTTGATGCGTTGGCCGCTAGGATCGAAGGTGCCATTGTCTTCGCAACGGCAGATTTCAATCGACAGCGGAGCGAAAGGGTGACGAGGAATGGAGCCAGAGCGTGTTGTGTCCGGCGTGTACTTGTTGCGGTTCGAGATCGGGCAGGTCTATCTGTGGGAATGGGGAGATGGCCTGACCGTGATCGACACCGGCATCGACGGATCGGCCGACGCGATCCTGCACGCGATCGATGCGATTGGTCGGCGGTCCGACGATGTCAAGGAGATCGTGCTGACCCATTACCATCAGGATCATCGCGGTGGCGCGGCTGATCTCGCACAGCGCACAGGAGCGCCGGTGATCGCGCACCGAGCCGATGCGCCGGTGATCCGCGGTGACCTGCCGGAGACACCGCCGAACTTGACCGACTTCGAGCGGCCGATCGCCGAGGCGGTGATGCCTAGGGTGCCGCCGGCGCGCCCCGTGGTCGTGGACCGCGAGGTAGAGGACGGCGACACGACGGCGGGCGGCGGCGTCATCGTCGGCGTGCCGGGTCATACGCCGGGCAGCATCGCGCTGCACGCGCCCGATCGGCGGGTGCTGTTCACCGGCGACACGATTGCCTTCTTTGAGGGAAACCCAATCCTTGGCGTGTTTAACATCGACCGCGATGAGGCGATCCGGTCCCTGCGGAAGCAGGCGGAACTGGAGTTCGACGTGGCGTGCTTCGGTCACGGCGACCCAATCGGGGGCGACGCAGGCCGGCGGATACGATTGCTCGCCGAGAGTCTCTGACCTTGTGACGGCGCGGATTCTCGCATGTGGCTGCTCCTACCAGAGGTATGGTCGATCTGTGGTAGGGGAGAGTGCCCTCACCCCTACCACAGATCGACCTGGACATCGATCGCGCCGGACTCCGGCAGCTTCTTCGTCCAGCGGGCATCCTTCACCCCACCACCGTAGGGCGATCATTCAGGTTCGGACCCCAAGCAGACTATCCTACTGATCATCGAGCCAGACTGAAGATGCCCGCGCTTTCAGGAGTGACGGCGTTCGGTCGTGGCGATGAGAGGCAGCGATGCGGCTCGACGCGATCCGGACGTTTGTCACGCTCGTGCAGACCGGCTCCTACGCTGCCGCGGCCGAGGCGCTGTTCCTCAGCACGACCACCGCCCACGGCCACGTCAAGTCGCTCGAAGAGGAGCTGAAGGCGACGCTCGTCAGCTTCAGTAACCGGCGGCTGGAGCTGACCCAGGCAGGCAGCCGCTTCTTCGTCTTCGCGGAACGCACCCTCGAAGAGTATGCCCAAACCGAGGAGGAGATCTCGGGACTGGCACGTCAGAACGTCGCGCATCTGCGGATCGTCAGCCTGCACGGACCGAGCATTCATCTGCTGCCACCTGTCGTCCGGGCGTTTCGGGTCGAACATCCGGAGGCGGTCGTCACCATCCTTGCCCGCGGTGTCGGCGAATCGCTTGCCGCGCTGGTCAGTGGTGAGGCGGACCTGGCCGTGCTCAACGAGCTGCACCTCGACTCCGCCACCGGCATCTTCGGCGCTTCGGACCTCTATGAAGACACGCTCGCGCTGGTGATCCGCGCCGACCACTACGAGCCACCGGATCTTGCGTTGCTCGAACGTTATCCGCTGGCGATGCAGCCGGGCGCGAGCGCCTATCGCCAGTACATCCAGCGCTGGGCGCGGCGCGAGGGGATCACGATCGACGCGGCGTACGAACACACATCATTTGACGGCATCCTCTCCTATGTGATGGCGGGCGGCTGCATCGGCATGATGGCAGCCTACGTCCCCCGGTTCAGCCCGATGGCGGACCGGCTGCGGACGCTCGACCTGCCCCGGTTCGGTCTCCAACGCAAGGTGATCGCCGTCCATCCGATCCGGCCGGACTGGCTCAGCGCGGAGTTCATCCGCTTCTTCCAGCGGTTCTATGGAACGCCGCTCGACACTGGGCCATCCGCGATTTCCGAATGAGCTATCCGGAATTCTCTAATTGCTGACAACCAACGGTTGTTGATACACAAACCGTGCCGTCACATGCGTTGCCGGTGCAGGCCGGCCTGCGCCGGTCGATGGGGAATCGCCGGCGTCATGCCGCGCGGGGCGGCGACAGGAGGGGGTTTGTCATGGGGAAGCATCATTTTTCGCGCCGTCGGGCGCTGCGAGGGCTTGCCGGCGGGGCCGCGTTCGGCTCGATCGCATGGCTCGCTGCCTGCGGCGGTGGTTCCGAGAGCGACGGCCAGGGCGCGGCGGCGACGCCGGGGACGGCCGACACCCGCGTGACACAGACGGCGAGCGAGGCGCCCACGAGCGGCGGCACGCTGCGCGTGGCGCTGGACGGCGACCCGACCGGCCTCGATCCGAGCACCTCCCGCGGCGGCAACGACCATCACTGGCTCTACAGCATCTTCGAGAACGTCGTCAACAACGACCCGAAGTTCCAGCCGGCGGCCGGTATCGCCGAGCAGTGGGAGGTGGTCAACGACCTGACGATCGCCTTCACCGTCAGCAACGGCTTCACCTATCACGACGGCACGCCGTTCAAGACGGAGGACATCAAGTACACGATCGAGCGGCACCAGGACCCGGCGACGAAGTCCTACGCCGCCGGGCAGGTAAACAGCATCGAACGGGTGGAAGTCGTCGATCCGAAGCGGGTGGTGTTCCACCTGAAGGCGATCACAGCATCGCTGTTCGCGATCCTGGGCGACCGTGCCGGCATGATCTTCTCGCCGACACCGGTAACACAGGCGGGGGAAGGCTTCACCAACCGGCCGATCGGCTCCGGTCCGATGAAGCTCGACAGCTGGGCGACGGATGCGTCGCTGCATATGTCGAAGTTCGCGAACTACCGCAAGGCAGGATATCCGTACCTCGACGCGATCGACGTGCAGATCGTCCCCAATTCCTCGGTCCAGTTCGCGAACCTTCGCACCGGCAACACCGACCTGATCTTCGTCGGCCAGAAGGATGTCAGCGCGGCGAAGCAGGACAGCGCCGTGCAGTTCGTCCAGTGGCCGGGCACCGGTTACACCCAGGTCAACATCAACATCTCCCAGCCACCGCTGACCGACATGCGCGTCCGGCAGGCGATGAGCGCCGCGCTCAACCGGAAGGCAATCCTCCAGGCGATCTACTTCAACGAGGGCGAGCTGGCCAACGGCCCGATGACGCGGGCGAGTTGGGCCTTCGACGAGAGCTTGAAGCCGATCGAAGAAGACCTGAAGAAGGCGAAGGACCTGCTCACGGCCGCCGGTCATCCGGACGGCGTGTCATTCGACTTCCTGATCACCCCCGGCGAGGAAAATACACCGCTGGCGGAAATGCTGAAGTCGCAGTGGGCGCGAGTCGGGATCAACGTCACGATCGTCGCGCTCAGCGCCGAGGCGGCCGGCGCCGAGTACCGCGCCCAGAAGTTCCCGATGTTCCTCACCGGCTTCAGCGGCCGGGCGGACCCCGACCTGACGATCTACGAGAACTTCCACAGCAAGGGCGGCTTCAACCGAGCGAGCTTCAACACTGCCTACACACCGGAGCCGAGCCAGGTGGATCTCGACGCGAAGATCGTCAAGGCGCGGCAGACCTATGACCAGGCGGAGCGCAAGACGATGTACGACGACATTCAGCGCCAGATTATGGAGAACGCGCACGGCATTCTCTTCACGCACAACACGAACCGCGTGGGCATGACCAAGCAGGTACGGGGCTTCACGCCCTACGGCGACGGCAAGTTGCGCCTGCATGAGCTGTGGTTGGCATCGTGACCGGATACCTGATCCGCCGGCTGCTGAACGCGATCCCGGTGCTGCTGCTCGTCTCGATCGCCGTCTTCTCGCTGACGAACCTGCTCAGCGGCGACCCCGTGCACGCGCTGCTCGGCGAGGAGGTCGTGATCACGCCGGAGGTCGAGGAGCAGCTGCGCGAGGATCTGGGGCTGAACGACCCGCTGCCGGTGCAGTACCTCACCTGGCTGACGAACGCGCTCCGCGGCGACCTGGGCGAGTCGATCCAGACGCACCAGCCGGTGGTCGATGCTCTCCGAGAGCGGCTGCCGGTGACGCTGCAATTGGCGCTCGCCGCCTGGCTGATCGGCGTCGCGATCTCGCTGCCGCTCGGCGTGATCGCGGCGGTCAAGCGTAACTCCTGGATCGACCACGCCGCGACGGTCGTGGCGCTGAGCGGCGTGGCGATGCCCAGCTTCTGGATGGGGCTGATGTTCATCCTCATCTTCGCCGTCTGGATGAACGTGCTGCCGCCCTCCGGCTTCGTCAACCTCTGGGATGACCCGATGCAGTCGCTCCGCTACCTGATCCTCCCTGCCGTCACCCTCGGCCTGCACATGACCGGCTCGCTCACCCGACAGACGCGATCGAGCATGCTGGAGGTTCTCAATCAGGATTTCGTTCGCACGGCGCGTTCCAAGGGTCTGAAGGAGCGGCGGATCATCGTGCTGCACGCGATGCGGAATGCGATGCTGCCGGTGCTGACCGTGCTCGGCATTCAGGCAGGCGGCCTCGTCGGCGGCACGGTCGTGATCGAGCAGGTCTTCGCCATTCCCGGCATGGGCCGGCTCGCCGTCAGTTCCGTCTTCGCGCAGGACATCCCGGTGATCCAGGGCGTCGTCCTGCTCGCGGCGGCAGCGGTGCTGATCGCCAACCTCCTCACCGATCTGCTGTATGGCGTCTTGGACCCGAGGATCCGCTATGGCCGGTAGTGTCCAAGCGCTAGACCTTCCTGTACGCCCGAGCGCCGGCCTGCTCCGTCGCGGCTCGCGGCTGGCGGCAAAGGCGCCGGTCGGGACGGCGGCGCTTGTGATCGTGTTGCTGCTGGGGCTCACCGCCCTGTTCGCGCCCCTGTTGGCGCCGTATGACCCGCTGGAACAGGACTACAACGCGCTGCTCTCACCGCCGAGCGCGACGCACCTGCTCGGCACCGATCAGGTCGGGCGCGACCTCTTGAGCCGGATCATCTACGGCACGCGCATCTCGTTTCTCGTCGGCGTCGTGTCCGTCGGCATCGCGATCGCGATTGGGATGCCGCTCGGTTTGATCGCGGGCTATACCCGCGGCGTCGCCGACGAAGTGACGATGCGGATCATGGATGCCTTGATCGCCTTCCCCAGCTTGATCCTGGCGCTGGCGCTGGTCGCCGTGATGGAACCGAACCTGATCACGGTGATGGCGGCGATCGGCGTCACCTATGTGCCGCTCTTCTCGCGATTGGTCCGCAGTCAGGTGCTCTCGCTGCGGGAGCGGGACTTCGTCGGCGCGGCGCACGCGCTCGGCGCCGTCGACACGCGGATCATGTTCCGCCATATCCTGCCGAACGCGCTGTCGCCGGTGATCGTGCAGGCCACGCTCGGACTGGGCTTCGCCGTGCTGGCGGAGGCGAGTCTCGGCTTCCTCGGCGTCGGCGTGCAGCCACCGACCCCCACCTGGGGTAGCTCGCTCAACCAGGGCGCGCCGCTGCTCGAACAGGCGCCCTGGCTGTCGATCTTCCCCGGTCTGGCGATCTTCATCCTCGTCCTCTCCTTCAACTTGCTCGGCGACGCGCTCCGCGATCAGCTCGACCCAAGATTGCGAGGAAGGTAGGAGCATGGTTGAAGCGGTATCCGCGCCCGCGCTGTCATCCTGAGCGGAGCGAAGGATCTCGGTGGTCAGATTACGTCTGAGATCCTTCGCTTCGCTCAGGATGACAGCGCGGGCGCACTACGTTCTCAATCACGCACAGGGCGGGCGCTCATACAATGCAAGACAGTCGGGAGGTCAACAACATGACGGCACCAACCACCACCGGGACCAAGCTGGAGACGCGCACGATCCGCACGATCAACGCCGCCCGCGAGTCGAAGGGGAGCATCCACGACGACGAGAAGGCGCGGGAGATGGGCTATGCCGGCGGCTTTGTCGGCGGCGTCACCGTGCTCAGCTACATGATGCGCCTGATGAACGAGAACTTCGGCCGGTCCTGGCTCGCCACGGGGCAGTTCAATGGACGCCTGCGGCAGCCAACCTACGCCGATGTCGATGTCACCGTCGAGGGGACGGTCGTCGAGGAACCGTCGGCGGCGAACGACGGCCGGGTGACGGTCGAGCTACGCGTCCTCGACCAGAACGGCACCGTCACCGCCTTTGCCTCCGCATCGTGCAAGGTGGCGACCGATGACTGAGCCGCACCTGCCGCTGCGCGGCGTCACCGTGCTCGCCTGGGAGCAGGTCGTCTCGCTGCCGATGGGCACGCGCATGCTCGCCGAGCTGGGCGCGCGGGTGATCCGGGTCGATGCGCCGTCGCGCGGGCGGAACCGTCCCCGCCACACGGGTAACGACCTCGTCCGCAACAAGGAAAGCCTCGCCCTCAACCTGCGCGAGCCACGCGCCCGTGAGATCTTCAAGCGCCTGGTCCGGCAGTCGGATGTGCTCTGCGAGAACTTCACGCCGCGGGTCAAACGGGAGTTCGGCCTCACCTACGCGGAACTGACAAAGGAACGGCCGGACCTGATCATGCTCTCGGTCTGCGGCTACGGTCAGACCGGGCGGATGTCCAACCGGCCGACCTTTGGCCCGGGCATCGAGGCGGCAGCGGGTCATGCGCTGCTGGCGGGGGAACCGGACCAGCCGCCGACGCGCCCCGGCACGATCGTCTATGCCGACAACATCAGCGGCTACTACGCCGCCTTCGCGATCATCGCGGCGCTGCTGCGGCGGCGGCTCTCCGGCAAGGGCTGTTCGATCGACCTCGCCATGTTCGAGGCGAGCGCCTATCACATCGCGCCGTCGATCGCCCAGGCATCGCTCGCGGGTGAGAACCCGCCGCGACGAGGCAACAGCGACCCGGCCGCACTGGTGCAGGGTGTCTACGAATCGAATGTGCCGGAACGCTGGGTCGCCGTCACCGTGTATCCGGAAGACGGGTCGAAGGCGGCGGCGCTGATCGACTGCGAGCCGGCCCCGGCGGCGCTGCATGCCGCCCTCGGCCGATGGGCAAAAAGACGCGGCGCCGAGGATGCCGCCGAGACGCTGCAAGGCATCGGCGTTGCCGCGTCGGCGGTGCTGAACGCGCGCGACCTCCTCCAGAACGAACAATTGCGCCACCGCGACGCCTTCACGCTGGTGCGGCACGCGCAGCCGGTGAACGGTTATGCCGCGCATCCTCACGCCGTCTCGCCGATTCTCTTCGCCGGCCACACACGCCAGGAACTGATGGAGGCGCCGGCGGTCGGCCAGGATTCCCGCGCGCTGCTGCAGGAACTGCTCGGCATAGGCGACGCGGAGATCGACGTGCTTGCCGCCGACGGCGTCATCGCGGTCGCACAGCCGTCGTCTGAACCGGTGACGATGCCGGCCGACGAAGCAGGCGCCCGCCGCCGAATGGAGTGGCGGCTGGTCGCGGACTTCGACCCGGAGCCTGGCCGGACGCTCGGCCTGCCATCGCTGACGGAGGTACGGCCGTGAAGGTGATCGACCTCAGCCACGACATCGCCGGCGCCTACTGCGCCCAACTGCTCGCCCTCGCCGGGTGCGATGTCGCGCGCGTCGACGACGGCGTCCACGACGAGCGGGTTGACGAAGCGGCGTGGGCGTGCGTGAACCGGGGCAAGACGACGGTGCGGGCGGAGGGTCGAGAACACCTCGTCGAGCTGCTGGCGGGCGCGGACGCGCTCGTCGAGGATCGCGGGCCGGGCGGGATCGAGGCAATTGGGCTGGATGAAGCCACGTTGCGACCGCGGAACCCGAATCTGATCATCACGCGCGTGAGCGAGTTTGGTCAGTCGGGGCCGTGGTCCGGTTGGTCGGGAAGCGAGCTGGTCAACCTCGCGGCCGGCGGCATGCTCTTCCTCACCGGCTCGTGGGACCGGCCGCCGGTACAGCTCGCGCCGTATCAGGCACAACTGACCACCGGCCTGCTCGCCGCCGTCGCCACCGCCGCCGCGCTCTACGGGGGCGCCGGCGTGACGATTGACGCGTCGAAGCAGGAGTCCGTGCTCGCGCTGGTGAACCCAGCCGTGACGGAATTCGCCTACAGCGGCACGATCCCGGCCCGCGAAGGCAAAGTCGCGGCGATGCCACGCATCGAGCTGTCCAAAGATGGGTGGGTCTACGCCGGTCCCGGAGCCGCGGCAACCGCCGACTATGAAACGTTCTCCCGCTTCCTCGAACTGCCGGAGCTTGCCGAAGAGCGGTTCGCCACGCCCGAGGGCCGCATGGCGAACTGGGAAGAGCATCAGCGTTTGGTCCTGCCCAGGCTCAAGGAGCGGACGACGGAGGAGTGGCTGGAACGCGCGGAGGAGTGGCGCCTGACCTTCGGGCCGGTCGAAACCGCGCTGGAACTGCTCGAAGACGACGTGCTCAACGAGCGCGGCTTCTTCGCCGACATGCCGATGGCGGCGGGCACAACGCGGGCGCCGCTCGCACCCTACCTCGTCGACGGCGCGCGGCCGGACGCATTCGCCGCGTCGCGCCACGCGGATATGAGTGACGAAAATACTGGAGACGATCATGGAACTGCCTGAACTGAACGAGGCAAACGCCCCGAGCGGTACACCGCTCAAGTCCTACGAGATCACCTACGATCGCGCCGCGATCGAGCGTCACTGCGGCCAGACCGGCGAGGCGGTCACCAACTACGAGCATGAGGGGACGCTGTACGTGCCGACCGGCCTGCTGGCCGCCACCTATGGCCGGCTGATCCACGAGACGTTCTTCTACACCACCGGTGTCCACGTCTCCAGCGATCTCCAGGCGAAGCGCCCGGCGCTGGCAGGAGAGACGCTGCACGTCGGCGGCTCGATCGCGGAGCACTTCGAGCGGAACAACAACAAGTATGTGCGGTTCTCAATTGTGATCGAAGACAACGAAAAACAGCCGGTAGCGAACGTCGAGCACGTCTCGATCTACAAGCTGGCCCCAAAGCGGGGATCGTAGGAACGACCCTCACCGTGCCGGCCCCCGCCAGGGGGCGGGCCGGCACGGTGGTCAAGACGGCCCAGCGTGATCGGTGAGTGGCCGGTGGGCACGGCGGTCGCCCCGGTCCCGGCACGGCGACCCGCTGCCCCTTCGCCTCGCCACTTCGCCGGAGCCGGCGGCCAGCCACGCCCCGCGCGCCGCCGCCCGGCCGGTGCACCCCTCCGCCCGCGCGCCGTCCCCCATGTTGTCACTCTCGCGGCTGGTCGAAGCGCCCTCCGGCCACCGCGCGGGCCGCAGCGGTGCGATCTGCTACCATGCGGCCGGACAGCGGGATAGGGCACCGCGGCCAGTGGGTGGGAGCGACCCCCCACGCCGCGATCCCCATCCCCACCCGTATCAGGGGACGGGGGTGAGGACCACCCCCACACCACACCAGAGGAGACACCAACCAACCACGGTTGAACGAGCCTCCCCTCTCCGCGCGTCAGCGGGGGGAGGGGTCGGGGGAGGGGTCCGCTCATGCACTTCGGCATCTTCGACTGGATCGATCGCAACCCCGCATCTCTCCAACAAACCTACGAAGAACGCCTCCGCCTGCTCGAAGCAGCCGACGAAGCCGGCTTCTTCTGCTACCACCTCGCCGAGCACCACGCCACCCCGCTCGGCATGGCGCCCTCCCCCGGCATCTTCCTCGCCGCGGCGGCGCAGCGCACCCACCGCATCCGCCTCGGCCCGCTGGTCTACCTGCTCCCGCTCTACAGCCCTCTCCGTCTGATCGAAGAGATCTGCATGCTCGACCACCTCAGCGGCGGCCGCATCGAACTCGGCGTCGGCCGCGGTGTCTCCCCCTACGAGCTCGGCTACCACGGCATCGACCCGGAACGCTCGCGCGACATCTTCAAGGAAGCGCTGGCGGTCCTCGTCGCCGGCTTTACCAACGACCGCCTCACCTTCGAAGGCGAACACTACCGCTACGACGACGTGCCGATGGCCCTGCACCCGCTCCAGCAGCCCTACCCACCCCTCTGGTACGCCACCCACAACATCGAAAGCGTTCCCTGGGCGGCGGCCCAGGGCATGAACATGGTCGGCCTCGGCCCCGCCTCCGCTCTCCGCCCCAACGTCGACCTCTACCACGAGCTCTGGCCCGCCGGCCGCGACGACCCCACCCGCCTCAACACCCACGTCGATGCACCCAAAGTCGGCATCAACCGCCAGATCTTCATCGCCGACACGGACGAAGAGGCCCACCGCATCGCCCGCGCCGCCCACGCCGACTGGTTCCAGAGCTTCGTCAAACTCTGGCAGGACCACGACGACCACCGCCACGACCGCAACCGCAACTGGGACGCCGCCGTCCAAGCCGAAACGATCCTCGTCGGCTCCCCCGACAGCGTCCGCTCCCAGGTCGCCCGCGTCCTCGACCAAAGCGGCTGCAACTACCTGATCACCTCCTTCGCCTGGGGCAGCCTCACATTCGAGCAATCCCTCCATTCGATGCACCTATTCACCCAGGAGATCATGCCCGCGTTCGCGGGCGGCAATGGGCGGTCGGCAATGGGCAGTGGGGAATCGGTAGGTGCCGGCCGGCGGTCGGAATAGCGCATAATCCTTCCAAGGTATTTGGAACCGCCCCCATTGCCGACTGCCCACTGCCCATTGCCGCGAGCGGAGCGAGTCATGAACCCAATCACCGCCGAACTGATCAAAGGCGCCCTCGGTTCCGCCATCCACGAGATGGAGGTCCTCATCGACCGCACCTCGATGTCGGCCATGATCAAGGAAAAGAAAGACTTCTTCGTCGGCATCTTCGACGCCCGCGGCCGCATGATCGACGCCCACGTCTCCTTCAGCGGACCCGGCCTGATCGACCCCGTGCTCGGTCAATACCCACTCGCCGAGATGTCACCCGGTGACGTCTTCTGGTACAACGACCCCTACTTCTCCGACGGCGCCCTCCAGCACCTCGGCGACATGGCCTTCATCGCGCCCGTCTTCGACGACAGTGAAGTCGTCGCCTTCTCCGCCACCTTCGGCCACTTCCGCGACATCGGCGGCACCCGCGCCGGCAGCATCTCCCCCGGCGCCACCGAGATCTTCCACGAGGGCACCCGCGTCCCGCCGATCCGCATCGTCCGCGCCGGCGTCACCAACGACGAGGCCTACCGCGTCATCCTCGCCAACTCCCGCTTCCCCGCCGACCTCGAAGGCGACACCCGCGCCCTGATGGCCAGCGCCCGCCTCGGCGTCACTCGCGTCGAGGAGGTCCGCCGCCGCTACGGCCGCGCCACCCTCCTCGCCGCCTTCGACGACCTGATCGACCGCACCCGCACCACCGCCCGCGCCCTCCTCCGCTCGCTCGTCCCCGAGGGCGAATACCGCTTCGAGGACCACGCCGACGGCGACGGCATCTCCGACCGCCCCTTCAAGGTGGCGATGACGCTCCGCCGCGAGGGCGACCGCGTCACCGTCGATGTCGGCGACAGCGACCCCCAGGCGAAAGGCCCGATCAACTTCCTCGTCACCACGGGCTACATCAACCTGCTCTTCGGCCGCTACCTGATGTCGCTCGACCCCACGCTTCCGCTGAACGAAGGTCTCCTTCAGACGATCGACGACCTCATCGCCAAGCCGGGAACGGTGACACAGCCACGCTTCCCCGCGCCGACCGGCCTGCGCAGCCACGTCCGTCAGCGCGTCAGTTCCTGCATGTTGGGTGTGCTCAACCTCGCCACCGCCGGCAACGCCTCCGCCAACTCCCCCGTCTACATCCTCTACACGCTCCGCATGTTCGACGAATCAACCGGCGCCTTCGACGTCTGCTCCGAGGGCGTCGGCGCCGGCCTCGGCGCCCGCCCCTACGCCGACGGCGTCAACGCCATCTACTTCGTCGCCCAGCAAAACTTCCCCGTCGAGTTCCTCGAACGCGAGCACAACCTCACCGTCGAGCGCTTCTCCATCCACCCCAACTCCGGCGGCCCCGGCCGCTACCGCGGCGGCTGCGGCATCATCCGCGACCTCCGCATCCGCGCGTCGGGGATGCTCAGCACGCGCATGGACAACATCCGCTACCCCTGCTGGGGCGTCGCCGGCGGCCGCGCCGGCCGCACCGGCGCCTTCATCCTCAACCCTGGCACACCCGCCGAGCGCACCCTCCCGCCGATCGGCGACGACATCCGCCTCACCGCAGGCGACCTGCTCCGCATCGTCACCGTCGGCGGCGGCGGCTGGGGCAATCCCCTGGAACGCGACCCCGAACGTGTCCGCCAGGATGTCCTCGAAGGCTTCGTCACTGTCCGCGCCGCCCGCGACGACTACGCCGTCGTCCTCGACCCCGAAACGCTGACCCTCGACCACGACGAAACCGCCCGCCTCCGTGCCGATCAGGCTCCAACCGCCGAGCTATTCGACCGAGGCGTCTGATGCCAAAGGCTGCCCGGGTACTCGCCGGACTGAGACGTGACGGATGGATAGAGGTGCGCCGCACGGGGTCGCATCGTACGCTACAGAAGGGAGAACGGCTCGTCACATGGGCGTACCACGACGGATGGGACCTCGGTAATGCACAGATGAATCTGATCGCAAAGCGGTTCGGCTATCCACTGCATGAACTTCGCCGCCTATGAAGGAAATGGTGCGCCATGAACCTCCGCGTCGAGTATCTCTATGATCCTGAAAGCAGGAACTGGTCCTTTGTTGTTCCCGCCCTCAACATCATCGGCGGTGCTGACAGTCGCGAAGATGCCGAACAGCGAGCGATCGACGCGATCGAATTCGCGCTATGGAGTGACGCCCAAGAATCGCCTTCGGATGGTACCGAAGTCGGCTATCTCATCGTGACCGTTGAGCGCCCGTCCACCGCCAGTCGTCGCGTGGGATGAAAGCCAGTCCGCTGTCCGGCCACCAGCAGGGGCCTCCGCCGGACAGCGGGTGCACCTCCGACTACGCCGACTTCGGCCCCGTGTACACAACCTCGTACAGCACGCGGTCCGGTGACTCGAACATCACCTGATAATAGGTCTGGTCCTCACTCTGGCTGAAATCCGGTCGATGCCGTGGCGTCTCGAACAGATGCGACACGCCTCGTTCCGTCAGATAGGCTGCGACCGCATCGATGTCCGCCTGCGACTCCGCACTGATGCCGATGTGGTTCATCCCCGGCCCGTCGTAGTCGTTGCCGACATCCTTCACCTGACCGGCGAACCACAGACTGCCGCCGTTCTTCTCACCAACACCAATCATCCCCTCCCCTTCATAGAGGGTTGTCCAGCCGAGAAAGCCCATCAGGTCCCGATAGAAACTGAGATTTTCTGGTCGAACATTGATCTGAAGATGGCCGAAACTGGTCTGCACGCCGATGCTCCTTCATGGGGCTGTCTATGAGGTGAATGCAGTTACCACCCGAGATCCAACACACCGTCAAGTCTGCGGAAGGTAATCGCTCCCCGCATAGCACAATAGCACAGGCGTTCTATATTGTCTCCGCCAATTATGTGTACTGGTCACGCAAACCGACCGGTGGAGGGCTCGCCGATGGACGCTCGTACCAACTCCGAAGAGTGGCAGCAATACCTGCGCCGGGTCAAGGAGGGATTCTTCGAGGCAATCGATCGCATCCAGCACCGCAATCTGGACAAAGACCCGGATGAGGTCGAGTGTGATGTGGCGGAAGTCGTGGAAGAAGTTCGACGGGAGCGGCATCAGCAGCCACACGACTCCGGACATGCGTAGTGCGTGTTCGACCTCAATCCAACACGCACCCCACCAAAGGCACATGTGTACCTACGCCGACTTCGGCCCGGAGTACTGCACCTCGAACAAGACACGGTCCGGCGACTCGAACATCACCTGATAGTACGTGTGACCCTCCCGCCGCGGGATCGGCCGGTGGCGCGGCGTCTCGAACAGCATCTCCACGCCCCGCTCCTTCAGATACTCGATCACGGCATCGACATCCGCCTCCGCCTCCGCCGCGATGCCGACGTGATTCACCCCCGGCCCGTCGTAGTCGTTGCTCACGTCTTTGACGTCCTGGCTGATGATCCACAGGCTGCCGCTCGTGCCGCCCATCCCGAAGAAGCCCTCACCGGCGAAGATGTCGTGCCAGCCGAGAAAGGTCAGCAGTTCGCGGTAGAACCCCACATTCTCCGGCCGCACATTCACCTGCAGATGATCGAGTCCGGTCTTCATGGTCGTGCTCCTCACTTGACGATGTGGAATCGGAGATGTGTGACTGCGGGCGTTTCGATCATGTGGATCTTTTCCAGCTCGATCGGTCCCGCACCGAGATGCTCGAACAGGCGGACACCGCCGCCCAGTAGGATCGGCACGAGGTCGATGTGGATCTCGTCAAGCAGTCCGGCCTTGATGCACTGCTGCGCGATGCTCGCGGCAGCGACCCCGATATCCTTCTCCCCCGCGATAAAGCCGTCCAGCGACATGGAGTGCTGTACGACGACCCTGCCCATACTCCTTCTCCTCATGCATCAACCCCAAGGCACCAATACTTCACCGCGCGAACCGCCAGCGCGTCGCGCCGTGCGGCTCCGCCGTCGCCACGCCGAAGGCGGTATCGAGCGTGAAGCGATAGAGATGCCACGGTGGCGGCCCCGCGCTCGGCGCGCTGAACGGCGCCGTGAACGCATCGCCCGCCACCTCCGCCGGCCAGCCACCCTCACGGAACCGGCGCGCCGCCGCCGCCAGCGTCGCCGGGTCGGTCACCCTGGCCGCCGTACCCTCCAGCACGAGGTCGATGCCCGTCAGCCGGGCGGCGATCGTGCAGGCCGGGTTCGCCGCCAGGTTGCGCGCCTTGCGCGCGGCAGGACTGCTGGTGAAGTACAGGTCGCCATCCATCCAGAGGCCGCCAAACCCGGCGGCGTGCGGGCGGCCATCCGGGCGGGTCGTCCCCAGAAAGAAGGGGACATCGGCGGTCGGCGTGTCATTCGCCAATGCGTCGCGCGCCCGGCTCCACGGCAGCGTGGCGTTGCCGTAGCGGTCGAGATTCTTCACGTCGGTGGGTTCTCGCTCGGCCATCGGTTCACCTCCAACGGATTGAGCTACGTCTGGGCGTAGACTTCTTCGAGCGTGGCGATGTCGATCTTGGACATCTGGAACATCGCCTGCGTGACGCGGTTGGCTCTTGCCGGGTCTTCGTCCTGCATCAGCTTGAACAGGGCCGTCGGTATCACCTGCCAGGACAGGCCGAACTGGTCCTTCAGCCAGCCGCACGGACCCGGCGCGCCGCCTGCCGAGAGCTTGTCCCAGTAGTAGTCCACCTCCGCCTGCGTCTCGCACTCGATCAAGAACGAGACGGCCTCCGTGAACGTGAACTCCGGTCCGCCGTTGAGCGCGATGAACTCCTGTCCGTTGAGGCGGAACGTCGCGGTCATCAGGCTTCCTGCCGGTCCCGGTCCGGCCTCGCCAAAGCGGGTGACGTTCAAGATCTCAGCGTCCTTGAAGACGGAGACATAGAAGTTGATCGCCTCCTCGGCGGTACTGTCGAACCACAGGTATGGGGTGATCTTCTGGGCCACGGTATCTTTCTCCTGTTCGTTTGGTGATATGCCCTGGACGAGCGCGCGGTTGCGCGCCCTTACGGACGGCGTCATCGGGTCAGTCGGGCGAGGAGATCTTCCAGGCGCTCGAAGCCTTCGTTGACCCCCTGCTCCATGCCGCTCTCCACCATCTGGTCGCGGTCCTCGACCGACTGATAGACGGAGTTCAGGCGCACCCGCGTCCGGCCGTCGCGCGCTTCAAAGGTGACCGTTTCCAGGGAAACGTGTCCCGGCCATCCCTCGAACTCAAAGGTCTGGACCATGCTGTCCGGCGACGGCGTACCGTGAAACACGCCGCGAAAGCCGTACTCGACGCCGTCGGCATCCCAACTGAGGTAGCGCCACATGCCGCCATCGCGGACCTCGTAGCGGTCGACCTTCGTCGTCGTGCCATGCGGCCCGAGCCACTGCACCAGCAACTCCGGATCGGTGTAGGCACGAAAAACGAGGTCGCGCGGCGCGTTGAACTCCCTCGTGATCATGATCTGCGGCATCCCCGGCTCCGCGATGATCTGCGTTTTCGCCATGATCTGCTCCTTCTCGATCATCTCTGTCGGGTGTGATGTGACGAACGTTCGTCGTTTGCCCGCGAGCCGCGGCGCTACCCGGCCCGCTTCATGCCCAGGTAATGCTCCCGCTGCTCCGGCGCGAGGTGTTCGATCGCATAGCGCAGCGCCGTGCGCGGCATCGTGGCGGCGTGGGCATCCAAAAATTGCAGGAGCTGCTGCTGGCCCTTCTTCCCCGCCTCGCGCAGCCACCCGCCGGTCGCCTTGTGGATCAGATCCTGATCGTCGTCCAGCAGCAACGCCGCGATCGCGAACGTGTCATCGAGATCGCCCTGCCGAATGAAGTAGTAGGTGCTGACGATCGACGTGCGCCGCTCCCAGATGTTCCCGGACCGCGCCAGCTCGTAAAGAATGTCGCGCGGCTTGTCGAACAGGTAGCCGCCGACCACATATGGCGCGGCCCGATCGACCAGATCCCAGTTGTTGATCCGATCGTGACGCCGCAGGTACAAATCGAACAGCTCCTTCCTCCGCTGATCCGTGGTCCTCTTACCCCGCGCCTGCCAGTCCATCACGCTGACGCCGCCCACCCGCACCTCATGCACCGGGCTTTCGAGCAGCGTCTCGATCTCCTCCAGCGGCAGGTCGATAAACTCCTTGGCCAGCGTGAAGACCTGCCCCATGCGGACGCCGATAAAGCGATCAGCCTCGTCGTTCTGCTCATTGCCAGGCGTGAAATTACGCTCGTACTCGCGCGCCTGCTCCGGCGAACGATGCTTCTCCAATCGTGCAACGAACGCCGCTGCGCTCAGGTTCGCCGGCATACAAGGTATCCTTCGTTCTCGTTATCGCCCGCTGCCGCCTTCTCGGAGCGCCGCCGCCATCTTGTCGACGCACTGCTCCATACCAGCCTTCGAGATGGCGACGATCTCGAAGACGCGTGTCACGGACGACATTCTTCGTCACAGTGTCTCCCTCTCCAACACCTCGACCCGATGCGGTCACTCTGCCGAATCGTCCTGCAACCGCTCGAGCAGCGCGTCGAGCCGTTCGTGGCGCTCGTCCCAGTACGCCTGATAGCGGGCCAGCCACACGGTCGCCTCCCGCAGCGGCTCCGCCTCGAGGTGACTGAGACGCGCCGTCGCCCGCCGGATGCGCGAGATCAACCCCGCCTGCTCCAGCACCTTCAGATGCCGCGAGATCGCCGGCTGCGACACCTGGAACGGCGCCGCCAGCTCCCCGACCGTCGCGTCACCCTCCCGCAGCCGCGCCAGGATCGCGCGACGGGTCGGATCGGCGAGCGCGCCGAACACGGCATCAAGCTGGTCAACCGTCATTCATAACCATTTCTTTATAGAACATCTGTGTTAAGTATGTCGCGCGCAGAGATCCCTGTCAAGCGCCGGCGCGCTTGCGTCGTGGCGTTGTGACCATAACGTGGAGTGGATCGCGACTAACGGTCAGCCGGATGCCCGCCGAGGCCCGCCGGCCGGCCGCGATCGACGCTCGCATCCGTCGCGAAGTCGAACTCGTCCTCGATCTCATACATGCCGCGGATGCTGGTCGACTCGATCACCGCAGCGATCCGGTCGTGCCGCACCGCCTCCTGCGCCGCCACCCGCGCCAGCGCCTGCTCCAGCTGCTCGCGGTCGGGAAGGTCGATGAAACCGAACGCCAGAATCTCCCGCTCGTCGGCCACGTTCCGCGCCAGGATCGGCCCGCGCCCGGGAAAGCCGAACCCCTTGTCCGGATACCACGCCGCCAGAAAATCCTCGTAGGTCTTGCCCGGCCGCAACCGGCGCACCAGCATCGAGATAAACATGCTTCACCCACACCTCAGCGCGAGAGCGCGGCGATATCCCGTGGAATTGAGGCCAACGCCTGATGCCGGCGGCCCGCACCCGCATCCCGCCGCATCCGCCGCGCCAGCGCCCGAACCGCGATCAGCAGACTGGCAAAGCAGATCCGTTCATACGCACCTGCGAGCAGATCCACCGCCTCGCCATAGCCCTCCAGCAGCCAATCGAGCGCGGTCACGGGCAGTATCTCCCCGTCGTGCATCCGAAAGTGGCCCAGGTCATACCAGCGGTCCGCGCCCCGGATCTCCCCGAAGTCGATGATGCCGGAATAGCGCCCATCCTCCTGAAAGATGTGCGTCGCGTCGAAGTCGCCGTGCGCCAGCCACCCCTGCTCCCCCTCCAACCAGCCCGATCGCTCAGCGACGATCGACCGAATCACATCAACCCGCTCTCGCGGGAGCGCCTGCGCACCCAACAGCGCCAGGTCTGCATCCAGATACTCGGTCAAGAACGTGCGGTTGGTCGCATGCTCCCCCTCAACCCGCGCCACATCCCCCAGGTCCCGCCGCACCCAGCCAAACCCCGCCACCGGCACACTGTTGATCACCGCCAACTGCCGCCCGGCCTCCCGCACGATCGCGGCCGTCGCCCCATCAACCGCCCGCCGCCCGACATGGCAACCCGCGATCTCACCGGTTACCATCACCGAACACCCCAACACTTCGTTGCGGTGCTCGTAGTGCACCACCGCCGGCACGCGCACCTCACGGTCGAGCAGGAGACGATGCACCGCCGCCTCCGGGGCAAAGCTCGCCCCCGCCTCCGGTAGCACCCGCAGATAAAACGTCTCCGCCCCCCGTTCGATCCGAAACACATAGGTCGACACACCCTCCGCGACGCGCTCCACCGTGGTCGCAGCCGTCATCCCGAATACTCGATCGACCACCGCCCGCACCGCGGCAGCGTCAGGAACAGGTACGCGTTCAGCAGTCATCCAACGAGGCGCCTCCGTACGTGTCCGATCTTCATGCCCATCAGTCCACCATGTCATCCTGAGCGAAGCGAAGGATCTCGGTGGTCTCTTAGCGTCCGAGATCCTTCGCTGTCGCTCAGGATGACAACGGCGCTTCGTGTTGAAGACTCGAACACGCTCTCCGCGCGGACCGGCCCGCTGGATCTGGCCATACTCCATCTGCAACAATGGCACCCCGGCGGCCACGCCGCTACCGAACGCCCGCCACATATCTCCAGAAGGCGGCCGGCCAATGCGTGTCGAAGATAGACTCACCGCGCTCGGACTGTTCCTCTACGACCTGGAAGATCGATACCGCGTCAACCCATCCGGCGCCCGCTTCGTCTCGCATCTCGCCGTGGGCAACCTCCTCTATCTCTCCGGCACCGTACCGATCAAGGATGATCACCCCTACCTCACCGGCGTCATCGGCCGCGACCTCACCGCCGAGCAGGGCTACGAGGCAGCACGCTACGCCCTCCTCTCCGCCCTCGCCGTCGCCAGGTTCGCCCTCGGCGACCTCGACCGCGTCGAGCAGGCCGTCCAGATGACCGGCTACGTCAACAGCGCCCCCGGCTTCGCCGACCAGCCCCGCGTCGTCAACGGCGCCACCGACCTCCTCGTCGAGCTCTACGGCGACCACGGCCTCCCCACCCGCGCCGCGATCGGCTGCCAGGGCCTCGCCCTCAACTCCTCCGTCGAGATCGTCCTCACCCTCGCCTTCGCCGGCGACTCCATCCGCCCGCCACTAATCCGCCACCGCGGCATCGAAGAGTGATCGAGCCGGTCCCGCGAGCCGCCGCACCTTCACGGACGCTCAGTCGGCGGCGTGTCCCCCGGCCCGGGCAGCGGCGCCTTCTCCCGGTTCGTCGCCTCCTGCTCCAGCAACTCGTCCAGATCGACGTATGGATAGATCACCGGCGCGCTGTTCTGCATCAGCCCACCCGTGTCGGCGGTCGGACCGTAGGTGCTGTACACGTCGCGATTCAGCATCCGCAGCAACGCCGTCTGCTGCCCCCGATGATGCGACGTGTGCGTCAGCCGTCGCGTCATCACCCACGCGCGGCTCCGCGTCACATCGAAAAAGCTGACCGTCTCCTCCCACCAGCCGGCATCCTTCGAGCGCAACGCCGCCAACCGGCGACCCGAATCCTCGGCGTACTGCCGGATGAACTCGAGCCGTGTCTCCGGTTCCGGCAGCGGCGGCGCACCGACATCGATCCCGAGCATGTTCTTGAACCACAGGTTCTCACTCACGCACTGATGCACCATCTGCTCGTGCAGCGTCCGCCCCCGCCGGTCCTTCGCGTGCGGCCGCACCTCGACATCCCCATCGTCGAACATGCTCCACACGCTCAGCACCTTCAGCCGCTCCGTCTCATACGTCTCCACCAGAAAGTCATACGCCGTCATATTCACCTCAGCGCCCGGTGAACCGAGGCTCCCGCTTCTCGGCGAACGAGCGAACGCCCTCCCGCCGGTCCTCGGAAGGCCCCGTCACGGAGAGGGCGGTGCCCGAGATCTCGAGCGCGCTCTCGAAGTCGAGCCCCGCCGTCCGGTAGGCGAGCATCTTCCCCAGCTTCTGACCAATCGGCGGCCCCGCCTCCACCGCGCCCGCCAGCTCCATCGTCTTCGCCTCCAACTCCTCCGGCGGCACCAGATAGTTCGTCAACCCGGCCGCGTGTGCCTCCTCGGCCGACATGAAGCGGCCCGTCATCATCATCTCCATCGCCTTGCGCCAGCCGATGATCCGCGGCAGGCTCCAGAACCCACCCAGGTCGGCAAACAGCCCGCGCTTCACATACGCCACCTGATACCGCGCCGCCGTCGACGCCACCGCCAGATCACAGTGCGCCACCATGTCGAACCCCGCACCGACACACACCCCATTGATCGACGCGATCACCGGCACGTCCAGCCGCCGCAGCGCGATGTACGTCTCCGACTCGTTGCGGAAGTTAAGCCGCGCTCCTTCCAGGTCAAACGCCGGCTGCTCCGCCCGACCCTCTCCCTGCTGGTGCTGCGCCGCGCTGCCGGAGAAGTCGGCGCCCGCGCAGAACCCCCGCCCCGCCCCCGTAATCACGATGCAACGCACGGAGCGGTCCATCCGGGCGCGCTGAAACACGTCCCGCAGCTCCGCGAACATCGTCATGCTGAGCGCGTTCAGCTTGTCCGGTCGGTTGAGCGTGATCCAGAGGATGCCCTCGAACTCGCCGCGCCGTTCGGTGAGCACCGTTTCGTACGTCATCGTTCCCTCCAGATAGGAGCATCGCGCCGGTACCGGCGTTGGTAGAATACCGGAACCGTGGTCATGCGACCGCTAACTCCGCCGCTCCCACTCGTCGACGCTCGATGACGATTGCCGGCGTAGCCCTCGTCGCACGTGAAGGGGGCGCGTGGCGAATGGCGACGTTCTATCGAATTGTGCGGACAGATCCCCCAACAGTGACAGACTTCCTCACCGACCGGCAAGCTGGACGGCAACCCCCTCCTCCTCACCTGCTTCGATTGTGGGACAGCCGGTCCGTATTCGATACCGAAGATACTGCCCGCGAAGTCGCTATACGATTTCCCGCGATCGGTTCGTACATTGCAACTCTCGATATTGTCGAAGGAGGCACGATTTCTGCCGAGCGGACCCTACGCAGGCTGGGACACTACACCCTCTGGGGTGACGCGACTGCTATTCTGGAACGGGTAGTATCGATCGTGCCGGTGTAGAACGGCATGACGTGGGACGTTGACGATGGCCTACTACGATATCTGGAACTTGGAAACTGGCAATGCCGTAGCCGAGTATGACTCCGAGGCAGAAGCGCTCGAACTGATTCGCTGGACCGTCGAGACCTACGGCCGAAATGAAGCGTCATCGTGGGCACTGACCGAAATTGACGAAAGTGGCGAAGAATGCGTCATCGCCGAGGGCGAAACGCTCATGGATCGAGCATTCGGTGTGCGAACGTAGTGCCGCGAACGGGTAGTCTACCGCTAAACGTTCCCAAGCATAATGATCACCATAGTCTTGATTGATACGGCGTGGGCCTAACTGGTAGTACGCATTCCTAGATTATGATCGGGAACCGTTTGATTTTATGACGACATATGAGTTGCCACTGATGAACGCCGAGGCACTCGGCGCTTGGCTAGCCACCCGCGGAGCAATCTGGCAGTTTACTCTACTTTCGCCTGATGAACTGTCGAGATTCACGTCCGACCGCGCAGTCCGATTCGGGAGTAGAGAAATCGAGCAACTCTGGCAGATCGGCATGCTGCGCGCTGATCTAATTAGAAGCCACCGAAAGCTCCGGCGTGTTGGATTGAAACCCACTGGGATCGACGATCAGGGTCGGTACGTCTATTTAGATATGCGTCCGCGCAACCGACGCCGGAAGGGGTGGATCGATGCAGCGGCGAGCCTCAGGTCGTTGCCGGATGGTGTGGAACTGCTGTTCCATCCCTTTCGCTTCTACGTGCTTCTGCAAATTCAGCGCATGCTAGATCTTGGCGTCAGCCCCATGCAGCCACTGATCGGCATCGAGCGTATGCCGAAGCTTGTCGATCGGGTCGTTTCCTCTCTCAATCGCAGACTAGGGACAAGCAGCTTCACCCGCGTCCAGGAGTGGAATGATGAAGCCGCGCTCGCCATCGCTACCGAACCGTGCGAGTACGAGCGGATCTTCGGGATGAGGCGCCGTCCCTGGAATGTTGAGGAGGACGAGCAAAAGCAACTACTGGTTGTGCATCGTGCTGATCTGAGTGTTCACTTTCGGGCGACTGGGCTCGAATGCATAGTTGAACTGCACAAGAAACTCTGCTTCGCTGCCGCAAGCCTTGACCGGAATGCAGCGGTGCAAACAATGCTCAGGTTCTCGTCCCTTGATCGTCGGATGTCAATCAAGGGACATCTTGGCGGCGCCATGCTGATTCGGACGATGGCCGAGACACTTCGACGGTTTGCTGAGGAGGTATTTTCGACTGAGTTTCCAGAGGAAGATGAGATCGGTTTTGGTCAGTGGACCGCAGGCATGCGAGAGCAGTTATTCGGTGCCCACCGCCTTGTGGATGGCGGTCGAGCCGTCCGAAACGAGTTCCTTCGTCAGTGGGGATTAGATCAGGGCGTGCGTACCAGGTGGTACGTAGCGGGAAAGACCGAGTTCGGCGCACTGTCAAAGGTCTTCGGCGGAGATCAACCTACAGGGATCGAGATTATCAACCTACACGGAGCGGTTGCGCAACGCGGAGGGCGCGGCGTGGCTTTCAGCGAGAACCTGCGACTCGACTTGAACGCTGGTATCTTCAGTCTCGTGTCCATTGATGGAGATGTGTCCGATAACCTGAGGGTCGTACGGGCGGCGGCACAGCGGGATGAGGTTTGCGGACAATTCTACATCGCCCAACCTGACTTCGAGTTTGCGAATTTTACCTTTGATGAATTGGAGCAGGTTCTATGGCAGGTGGCCATTGAAAATGGGGCCATGATGGAAGAGCATGCGGTGCTTCACGATGCGCTGGAGGGTATCGCTGATAGCACGCGGCTCTTCAATGCCGCAAAGCGCGCCCTGCCAGTACTCCGGCACGTCAGCAAGAGCGAGGATTGGGGTGCTCGCTTGATAGCATTTGCCCTCGCTCATCCGGAGCTACCGGATGGCGCCACACGACCAGTTGTCGAGTCAATCCGCATCGCTGTGCGGGGCAATTCGGCAAGCTACCGATGGACGCGCCTGCACAAGAAAGTCAATCCAGTGACCGGTATGCTTGAGGACCGTGAGGATCTGGAGGTGAAGTCAAATAGTCAGCAACGCTAGACGATGCCATCAATCCTGAGGCGTCTTTGGTGCGAATGGCACAGGTCCGTTTCCCAGGATCTCGGCGCTTTCCCGCGCCCCGTACTCGCCGTATTTGTATGAGTGGCGACTTACCATTACTCGGCCTACTTCCCCTGTGCGTAGTCGAATTGCAAGCTCATTCTCGAGATGAAAGAGAAAAGACGAGCGATGTAACGGGCGGAGATTCCCGCCCCAACTCTGTAGGCCGAACTCGTCTACGGCTATCCAAAATTCGGCATCAGCTTCGCCTAAGAGCGTCCCATCGGAGCCAGGAACCTCGACGACTTCCGTCTTTCCACCGAGCATGGGGACATCCTGCTCCTAACCGGGGTCAAGAACCTCGCAGCATTTAGCGGTTGAACTCATTGTCAGGCGGTCATCTCCACGGAAACAAGACGTGCGGCCGCTGTACAAAGAGCGTGGTCCTGTTCCTCATGGATCGAGATGCGTCTTGCACAAAGGTCTACCCGAATCTGTCTGCCGTATAGATCGGCACGCCACGCGCCTGTGCGCCCTGTTGTGCACTCTGCAATGGGATATACTATGTGCGATATAGCCTCAATGAGGACGAACCCATGGTATCCGAGATGGTCCGTGCCCATGTTGTCATCCCGCGAGAGCTGCTCGAAGAGATCGACAGCCGCGTCGGCCAGCGGAGGCGAAGCGACTTTGTCACCGAGGCGCTCCGCGAAAAGCTGATGCGGGAGCGACAACGAGAGGCGCTCCGTGTGTCCGCCGGTGTGCTCGATCTCGCGGACTATCCCCAGTGGGAGACGCCCGAGAAGGTATCGGCCTGGGTCCGAGAGCAACGCGAACAAGACACGAAGAGCCTCCTCCGAAAGTGGGGAGGACAACTGCCCGAATGACCTATCATCTTCTCGATACCGACAGCCTCATCGATTACCTCGCCGGTCGGCCGGATACGATCGCCCTCCTGCAGCAGCTCGATGTGCAGGGTGATACGCTCTGCGCTTGCGACGTCGTCATCGCCGAGGTCTACTCAGGCCTGCTCCAACGTGACTGGTCCCGTGGCCAAGCATTTCTTGCCGGCATGACATTCCTGACGACGACCCCGGCAATGGCCCAGCAGGCCGGCGAGTGGCGATTCTCCTTCGCACGTCGCGGTATCTCTTTGCCGACAACCGACTGCCTGATCGCCGCTACCGCCCATGGCCACCAAGCGATCGTCGTAACCGGAAACGTGAAGGACTTCCCGATGCAAGAAGTACGGCTGCTCTCGACGCGAACGCCGCGTTCTGGCCGAAACTGATTACTCCGTGTACGACCACCACGCGATCATCGTCATCACCGGCATCCAGGCCGCCGGCAAGTCAACCGTCGCCCGCCTGCTCGCCGAACGCTTCCCCCGCGGCGTCCACATCGAAGCCGACGCGCTCCAGCGCATGATCGTCGCCGGCGCCGACTGGGTCGATCAGCCCGGCCCGCCCCACGGCGAAGCCGAACGCCAGCTCCGCCTCCGCCTCACCCACATGGCCCTGCTCGCCCGCTCCTTCTTCGACGCCGGCTTCACCGTCGTCCTCGACGACATCATCCTCGGCGACCGCTATCACCACCTCGTCGCCGGCCTGCACGGCTACCCCTTCTCCCTCATCGTCCTCGCCCCAGTCCTCGCCACCGTCCGGCAACGCGACCGCGACCGCCCCAAACGCACCCTCGGCGACGCCTGGGCCTCATACCTCGACACCGAACTCCACGCCACCATGCGCGACACCGGCATCTGGATCGACAACACAAACCAAACGCCCGATGAAACCGTAAACGCGATCATCCGGCGCCTCTAGCCCGCCCTCGAATAGCTCACCACCAAGACACCAAGACACCAAGACAATTTGAAACTTGGCGCCTTGGCGTCTTGGTGGTTCCGTATCCCGGCTACCCCACCGGATCGAGCCCCAACGCCGCCCGCCCCGTGAACCGATGCTGCCGCTTCGCCTGCAACGGATGGAACTGCGCCGCGTGGATGTCCCGCACCAGCCGCTCCAACCCCACCTCTCGGAAGATGCCGCCGCCGCCGACCACCTCCAACGCCTTCTCCACGGCCTGCGTCAGCGCCTCCACCGCGATCGTCTTCCGCATCAGCATCGCGTTCGTCGTCGCCGTCCCCGGCACAAACCCATACTCCGCGTTCAGGTCGATCGTCGCCTGGATCGCCATCTGCCCGGTCGCCAGCGCGTTCTCCATCTCCCCGACCAGATACCAGACGTTCGGATCATCGCGCTTCTTCGCCACCCGCTCCAGCGCTAGATCCCGCGCCGCCTCCGCCACACCGACATACACCGACATCACGATCGGCAGCGCCACCGCCGTCACAACATCCAGAAACGGCACCCACGCCCCCTTCGGCCGTCGCGATGCGACCGCGCCCTCCGGCACGAACACGCCATCGAGCATGATGTCGTTCGACCCCGACGCCCGCATCGCCATCGTCCGCCAGTTGTCCAGCACGGTGATCCCCTCGCTCCGCATCGGCGCCGAGAAATGCAGCACCGTCGGCCCCTCGGCCGGATCGTCGTACAGCGCGCTCGTCAGCAGCAGGTCCCCCCCCGGCGAACCGCTGCCAAAATGCTTGCGGGCCGTCACGCGGAAGCCGCCGTCCACCCGTTCCGCCGTGCCGCTCGACTCCAGCCAGTCTGACGCGCTCGTCGTCACCAGCACAAGCTGCTCTGCCGCGATCCGTTCGAGCAGCGGCCCAACCGGCGCTCCCTGCCGCCACAGCCAGACCTGCGTCGCGACCAGGTGCATGTGCATCGACAGCGACAGCGCCGTCGCGCTGCAGTGCCGTCCCAACTCGCGCAGCATCCCGCACACCTCGGCGTACGCCGCCCCGCCGCCGCCCAGTTCCACCGGGATCGCCGCCGAGAACACCCGCCGCTCCTTTAGCTCGCGATAGTTCTCGACCGGGAACGAATCGTTCGCATCATACGCCGCCGCCCGCGACGCGAACGCTGGCCCCAGCTCCCGCGCCACCACCACCCAATCCGTCTGTGGGTCCGGCTGTGAGACAGTGGAACCCGTTGCAATTGTGCTCGTCATCGTGAAGCTCCTATCAGAACGACATACCCCAACGCCCCCGACGCCCGCCGCCGGGATGCATGCTTTGATCACGTGTCCGAGGAAAATCGCCGCTACCGAAAGAGATCGGCGTAGTCGCGGGCGAACTCGGCGAAGCCGCGCGGCTCGCGCCCGGTCAGCCGCCGCACCGCATCAGTGGGCTGTTCCTGCACATGCCCGCCCCGCCGATAGATCGCGAACGCCGTCACCAGGCTGTCCACCAGCCAGTCCGGCATCCCCGCCTCGAGCATCCCCGCCCGCGCCGCCTCATCCGAGAGATGCACGAACGCGATCGGCCGTCCGGTCGCGGCAGAGAGGTGCTCCGCGATCTCCGCATACGTCAGCGCCTCGGGGCCGGTAAGCAGGTACGTCTGCCCGAGGTGCTCCGCCTCGGTGAGCGCGACGGCGGCCACCGCCGCCACATCCCGCGGGTCGATCATCGCGATCCGCGAGTCTCCCGCCGGCGCAACGAGCGCCCCGGTTGCCTTGATCGCCGCCGCATCACCGATCAGGTTCGACATGAAGAAGCACGGCTGCAGGATGACGAACGGCACACCGGACGCCCGCATGTATCGCTCGATCTGCCCCTGCCAATCGATGAACCCCGACGGCGACCCAACCTCCGCCCCCGCCGCCGACAGCTCGACCACACACCGCACCCCGGCCGTCGCCGCCGCATCGATCACGTTCTGCTCGTGCCCGATCTTCCACGGCCCATCCCCGGACGTCAGAAAGACCGACTCAATCCCATGCATCGCCCGACAGATCGAGAGCGGATCGGCCAGATCCCCCTGCGCCAATTCAACCCCCGGCCCAAGGACGCCGCCCGCACGCCCCGGATCGCGCACAAAGGCACGCACCGGCACCCCCCGACCGCGTAGCTCCGCCACCACCTTCGACCCCACATTCCCCGTCGCCCCAGTCACCAGCATCGTCCCCACAGCCCACGCCTCCTTCCCATCCCATCTCCGACCGCCCGGCCGATGTCCGACACGCACGCCGCGCCCGCACACCACACCAGCCCCAACACTGACGCGAGTGTACGAACCGGCTCTACGCCCGCCATCCAAGAAACCTGGGATCTTCTGCTGGTCGACGAGTGGGTCGTTGGAGAGCCAGGGTGAGGGAATTCCCTCCGACCGTCGAATTGTCAGCCCCGCCGGCCCACACCCCCCACCCCACACCCCACCTGACGGGAGATGGGTCGGGGGTGAGGGCCCTTCCCCCCACACCAACCCCCCTCCCAGCGCCAACGCCCCCGCCTCCGCCCGATTGCGCACGCCCAACTTCCCGTAGATGTGCGTCAGATGGCGATCGACGGTGGAAACGGCGACGACCAATTCACCCGCGATCTCCTTCGTCGTCCGGCCGGCCGCCAGCAGCCGCAGCACCTGCATCTCGGCCGGCGTCAGTCCGGCAGCGGCGCCGTTGCCTCGAGTCGCCGCCTCCCGCACCGGCGGCGCCACCCCCGGTTCGACCTCGACGGCGAACGCCTCGGCGACGCCCTCCTCGACCGACATCGCCCGGCCCGCCGACCACGCCGCCGCGTACACCGGCTCGTCGAGCGCCCGCCTCGCTGCCTCCAGCGCCTCGTCGATCAGCTGCTCGGCAAACGGCAGCGTCAGCGCGTGATACGGCTCGCTCCACGCCACCGTCGCGCCGGCCAGCCGCACCGCCCGCTCCGGCTGTCCGTTCGCGGCCGCCAGTCCGGAGAAACAGGCGAGGATCATGCTCATGTGCCAGCCAACGCCGAGCCGTTGCATGATCGACAGCGCCTCCCGATACCGCTCCCGCGCCAGCCGGTGGTCCCCCTCGCGGAAGGCGACGATCCCCAGCAGATCGACCAGGATACCGATCCCCTCCTCGTACCCCAGTTCCCGCCGGATCGCGAGGCTCCGCTCATACCGCACCCGCGCCGTCGGATAGTCGCCCGCGATAAACGCCGCCAGCCCCAGCAGATGCAGCGCCCACGCGATCAACCAGCGGTCCTCGATCGCTTCGGCGATCGCCAGACTCTCATCCCCAAGCGCCGCCGCCCGCTGCGGATCGTTCTCGAAGTACGCGATCCGGCCCAGCACATGCAACACCCACGCCTCGGTCCAGCGGTCGGAACGCTCCCGCGCGATCGACAGGCTTTCGTCGAGCATCGCCCGCGCCGGTCCCGAATCGCGCTGATGATGCGCCAGCCAGCCCACGCCGTGCAGCGCCTTCATCCGCGCCGCCGTCCGCTCCTTCGTCAGCGCCAGCGCCCGCGCCGGCCACCGCCGCCCCTCCTCATAGGACGCCCGCATCCACCAGAACCACGCCAGCGCGCCGCACAGCCGCAGCGCCGCGTCGCCGCCCCGGCTCAAACCCCACTCCAGCGCGCTCCGCAGATTATCGTGTTCGGCATCCAGCCGCGCCATCCAGGCCGGCTGCTCGGCGCCGCGGAGGTACGGCTCCACCTCCTCCGACAGCGCGACAAAGTAGGCCAGGTGACGGTCGCGCGTCCGCTCGGCTTCGCCCGCCTCCTGCAATCGCTCCTCCGCGTACTGCCGGATCGTCTCCAGCATCCGGTAGCGGACCGCTCCCCGTTCCTCTTCGCCGATCACCAGCGACTTGTCCACCAGTTGCGCGAGCAGCTCGAGCACCGCATGGACCTGAATCCCGTCGCCGGCCGCCACGGCCTCCGCCGCCTCGAAGCTCCAGCCGCCCGCGAACACCGACAGCCGCCGCAACAGCACCCGCTCCGGCTCCGACAGCAGGTGATGGCTCCAGTCAACCATCGCCCGCAGTGTCTGGTGACGGGGCATCGCCGTACGCCGGCCGCCTGCCAGCAGCCGGAACCGATCGTCCAGCCGTCCCACGATCTGCGCCGCCGAGAAAACCTTGACCCGCGCCGCCGCCAGTTCGATCGCCAGCGGGATGCCGTCCAGCCGGCGGCAGATCTCCGCCACCGCCGCCGCGTTCTCCTCCGTCACCGCGAAGGCCGGCTGCATCAAGCGCGCCCGATCTCGGAAAAGTTGCACCGCCTCGTACTGATCCAGCCCGCCGAGGGTGCGTTCACCCAACGCCGGCGCCGGCGGTACGGCCAACGACGGCACGCGCCACGTCGTCTCCCCCTCGCTGCCCAGCGCCTCCCGGCTCGTCGCCAGAATCCGCAGGTCCGGACACCGCTGCAACAGTGCGTCGACCACCAGCGCCACCGCCGCCACCAGATGCTCGCAGTTGTCCAGCACGATCAGGGCCGATTTGCTCTTCAAGGTGTCGACGAGGCTGTCGATCACGGCGCGCCCCGGCACCTCCCGCACGCCGAGTGTCGCCGCCACTGCCTGCGCCACCAGCGCTGAGTCCCCCAGCGCCGCCAGCTCGACCAGCCACACACCATCCGGGTAGGGAGGAGTCTCCGTGTCGCCTTCGGCGAGTCCCGCTGCCACCTGCAGCGCCAGCCGTGTCTTGCCACAGCCACCCGCCCCGGTCAGCGTCAGCAGACGGGTTGTCGAGAGCAGCCGTCGAACCTCGACAACCTCCCGCTCCCGCCCGACGAAGCTGGTCAACTGCAGCGCCAGGTTGGAGGGAGATCCCGAATGCTGAAGCACGGTAGACATTGCCGCTCCATCAGGTGGAGCCTATCGGCTGACACGATTCCGCGGACTCATCGATCGGAGGCGAGCATAGTATCCCGTCTCTGCGGACCATTCACAATCGAAGGATCACCCGACGTTCCACACGACTGGCGGCCACTGTTCGGAACCTGATAACGTGACGACGCGGATGGCATACCACGCGCGTTGATCGATGAGGACGCCAGGGAGCACGAACAGGATCAGCGACTCGGAGCCGGCCGCGACACGATACACCACAATCATCAAGCGCCCGAAATATCTGGCGACGAGCACGCTCGGTTGACTAATTTCAAAGAGGGGGTTGATTGCGCCATGGCCGTCTGGAACTGGTACATGACCCGCGCCATGCGAGAGCGGATCGCGATCATCGCGGCCGTCGTGATCGTCGTGGTCTTTGTGATTGGGACGATCTCATCGCTGACAGATGAGGATGAGGACGACGATGACGATATGGTGGCAGACGACGATCCGCCGTATTCAATCAATCCTCCCGAAACCCCGGCCAGCGGCCAGGGCGCAAAAGCGATTACCACGTGATATGCAAGCCAATCGATCCCGATGGCGAGAGGGTCCCCCGATCGCTGGTGAGGAACCTGACATGGCGCTACCAGGGTGAGGTCCAGAGAAGCAGAATCTAGCGGGCGCCGGTGGCAGTGACGCCGCGCTCCTGTGCGACCGGCCTGCCGTCACTCAAGCCAGACGAGAGGGCTGGCCTTCGTTGTCGACCGAGGAGGGTTCTGCAACGACAGGATCGAGCTGCTGCAGAGCATCAAATGCAAAGTCCCGAAGTTCCGCTTCATCACGAATCTCCTCGGCAATCTCTTCGGTGAGGAGTTCAATTCGGCCGATCAGCGGACGAAGGGCGAGGGAGTCAGTATCACGGCGACCCCAGTCGAACTCCGCCGCAACCAGATAGAGATCGAGGGGGGTCGTCTCGTTCTGCAAATAGCTCTGTAGCTGATCTGTCAGTCTTTTTCTCAGTTCTTCGTTCGACATGGCTGCCGCCCCTTCGACTCCAATGTAACACCACAACAGGGACGAGTCGCGTGCAGATTACTCGTGTTTCCATCGACAACTTGACAGCCATGTTTGAGGCGCTGCAACTGGATACCAAGATCATTCAACAATATTTCCATACCGAGCTCGCCGATGACGTTCCTGCCAAGGCCGGCTACGCCCTCGGAGGACGAAGTAGAATCGTGAAACACCTCCGCCGCGATGACCACACCCACATCGCGACCACCCATGAACTCATCACCCCTGCCGGTGACCGAGTCCACTTCCATGCCAAGGACATTCTCATCGGCGAGATCAAGTTCGTTGCCCAAGGCGAACCCAAACTTGGGCGCCTCTAGATACGTGAGGCCCTGCTTCCGTTTGAACCTACGGACCACGCGTGCTGAACTCGGCAGGGAACGACGCGACGTACTCCTTGTGTACCTCGTCCCACCGTTCTCTCGACCATTCCCTCGACTCTCCATTCAACGTGGCCTCGAGCATGTCGAGACACGTATGCCAGCCGGCCCCATCCCGCGCCGCCTTGGCGCCGTCGTCGAAGCTGTGCGTGAAGACCAGCAGACAGCCCGCACCGTCGGTGTGGAGCTCAAAGCGCAGCGCATCCTCACCCCAGGTGTAGGCAATCAGCCGGGGCGGGTCGAGCGCCGTGATCGCCCCCTCGAACGTCGCTCCGTCCTCACCCGCATCGATGAAGCGCATCACGCCGCCGGGCCGCAGGTCCACCTCGACGCCGGACGGAAACCACATCTTCATCTGCTCCGGTTCTGTTACCGCCGCCCACACCTTCTCCAGCGGATGCGCGAACCGCCGTTCAAAGCGCAGGACCGCGCATCCATCTTCCGTGTGCAGCGTTCCAAGCCGCGTATCGTTCATCGTTCTGTCCTCCCCGGCGGGTCCGGCATTGAATCGAGATGACGTTCGAGCGCATCGAGGCTCGTCGCCCACATCCGGCGATAGGGCTGCAGCCAGGCATCGACCTCGGCCAGCGGTTCGGGACGCAATTCATACCACCGTCGCTGCGCATCCCGCCGCACCCGCACCAACCCCGCCTCTCGCAGCACCCGCAGATGCTTGGAGATGCCCGGCTGCGTCAGCCCTAACCGCTCTACCAGATCGCCCACCACGCGTGGCTGTCCCAGCAGCAGGTCAAGGATCCGCCGTCGCGTCGGATCGGCCAGCACGTCGAACGTCGTCGCCATGACGCGAATATACCCCTGTCAGTATATAACCGTCAATCCATATAGAGGGACTACCGGCCGTCATCACCGCCGCGGCGCGAAGAAGTTAACCCCCACCCCCACCGAGACGATCACCGCCCCCAGGACGTCATATCGATCCGGCCGCACGCCGTCCAGCCACCACCCCCAGAGCAGTGACAGCACCACGAACACCCCGCCGTACGCTGCATACACCCGCCCAAAGCTCGACTCGTCCTGCAACGTCGGAATCACCCCGTACAGCACGATCACGATCGCACCGGCAACCCCCACCCAGATCGCCGCATCCGCCCGCAACCACCGCCACATCAAATACCCGCCGCCGATCTCCGCCAATCCGGCCAGCACGAACAACCCAATCGCTCGAACGATATCTCCGCTACTCATCAGAACCACCCGCCGAAATTTCTGAATCTGAGCCTAGTGGGTACTCACACACAATCGTCAAGCGCCGTCTCCAACCCGGCGGCGACGAGGACCACGCTCACACCCTCGGCACCAGTGTGATGTGCTCGCGGCAGCGCGCCGTTGAGAGCGGCCGGGTGCCGGCCCGTACCCAGCCGCGACACTCTAGCTAATCGACGTTTAGCCACGACGACGACGGGTGTTGCGCGGTCCATCGCCGCGATGTATACAATGGTCGCCAATCTGTCCACGAACAGCCGGCCGGAGGGTAACCCCAAACGGCGACGCTCCGTCCATGCATCAGAGCCGCGCATGATCACCGCTCAGACGCCCACCGAATCTCTCACCACGGCCGACCTGGTCGATCGCACGAAGGCGCTGCTCCCGGCGATCGCGGAGCGGGCTACTGCGGCGGAAAAAACGCGCCGGCTCCCGGACGAGACGATCGACGACTTTATCCGGTCGGGGTTCTTCCGGGTGATGGTGCCGAAACGGTACAACGGCCTGGAGCTCGATGTCAGCGCCGTCACCGACGTCGGCCGGCTGCTCGGCCGGGTGTGCGCGTCGAGCGGCTGGGTCATCCCCTGGCTGGGATGGCACAATCGCGGCCTGGCCATGTTCCCGCAGAGCGTCCAGCAACGGTCTTGAAGGTCACGGGGTTCGGTCATGATAGTCCTCCTGGAACGGGGTCTGGTGGCGCAGCAGCGCATTGAGGATGGTGAGCAGCTTGCGCATGCAGGCGACCAGCGCGAGCTTCTTC
>JBFXAN010000018.1:0-62581 GCA_050184225.1 Dehalococcoidia bacterium
GTGTCCATCGCCCCAGTAGTTGCGATCATGCTCGCGCCGGTGAGCACCAGCATCATGCAGGACAAGCCGCGCGACCCGAAGGAGAAAATCGCGAACCGGTCCAACGTCATCCGCTGGATCGTCTTCGGCCTTATCTTCGGGGTGAGCGGCCTCGCCGCCATTCTGTCTGCACCGGGTGAGCCCTCGATCGACACCGCCTCCGTGCCGATCACGATGGGCTTCGCCGTGATCGGCCTCGGCACCGCATGGGCGTCGCTGGTCTTCCGTCCCGGGAATGCGCCGGCCTGGGAGCGGCCGGTCTTCAAGCCGCTGCTCCTGACTGTCGCACCGATGATCGGCATGGTGCTCGCCACCGAGATTGGATTCTTCCAGCGCCTGCTCGACACGATGCCGCTGAGCGGCGGTCAGTGGATGGCTTGCCTCGCCCTTTCCCTGCCGCTTCCGCTTGCCGTCGAGCTGGACAAAGTGATCCGCCGCCGTCGGGCGCACTCATCCGAATCCGGAAGCAAGAGCTGACGCCATGGGAGAGGCGACCACGGATCCAGCGCGCAATGAGCTCTCGGACCCTGGCAGCCGGCGGGCGGCGATGTCCGTCCGCGGCGCCGCGCTCATCGGCATCGGGTCGATGGTTGGCGCCGGCATCTTCGCCCTGCTCGGGGAAGCAGGCGCCTACGCGGGATCGGCGCTCTGGATCTCCTTCCTCCTCGCCGGCGCGATCGCGCTGCTCCAGGGATACTCCTTCGCAATGTTCGGCGCTCGGTATCCATCGTCGGGCGGTTTGGTCGAGTACCTGGTGCAGGGGTTTGGCAACGGCCACATGACCGGCATGGCCGCCTGGCTCATCTTCGCAGTGAACGCGATTGTCACGGCGCTTGTGGCGGTGTCATTTGGGAACTATGCCGCCGCGCTGTTCGTCGGCGACGACGCGGGCCAGAAGACGGTGCGGCTGTTTGCTATAGCGCTGATTGTCGTACTCGCCGCGATCAACACCGGCGGTACGACCGTGGTCGAGAAGGCGCAGAGTGCCATCGTCTGGCCATTGATAGGCGTGCTAGCCGGGTTTGCGGTGCTTGGTTTGGTCCAGGTCAACCCAGATCTCCTCGCTCCCTCAACCTATCCACCGGCCCGCGACATCTTCTCCAGTGTCGGTCTGACGTTCTTCGCCTTCCTCGGTTTCGCGATCGTCAGTTTCACAGCCGGCGATCTCGAGAACCCCCGCCGGGGCCTGCCTAGGGCAATGTACATTGCCCTGGGCGTCACAATTGCGCTCTACGTCGCGATCGCACTCGCCGTATTCGGGACGCTCACGGTTGAGGAGGTTGTCGCGAGCGGCGAGACAGCGCTCGCGAAGGCGGCCGAGCCGATCCTCGGTCAAGCCGGATACACGATCATGGCGATCGCAGCCCTCCTGGCGACATCCTCCAGCGTCAACGCCGGACTCTATCCGGCGAACGGGTTGAGCACCGACCTGGTGGCGAAGGGACAGTTTCCGCCGGTGTTCGCCCGCCGGGTTCGCGATGGGACGATGGGGCTGCTCGTCACCGCGGGGCTGACTCTTGTCCTCGCTGCGATGTTCGACCTGTCAGCGATCGCCAATCTGGGGAGCGCCATCGCGCTGCTCGGGTTTCTCCTGGTGAGCATCGCCCACCTGCGCGTCGTGAGCGAGACGGGCGCAAAGCGCTGGATCATCATCCTGGGCGGGCTCGTTACCGCGGGCACGTTCGTCTACTTCACCGTGACGACGGTTGCCGACGATCCGGTCACTCTGACCGCGCTGCTCGTCTTCCTCGTTCTCGCCGTCGTGCTGGATGTGGTCTGGAAGTGGATGCGAGACTCGCACCGAGCACCCGGCTCATAAGCACCATTCAGTGAGACAAGCGGGGGAAGCCAATGATCGCGGCGCCTAACGACAACATCACCATGGCAGCGCACGGCCACGCGACCAGTGTCGTCGGGACCCAAGGTCGAAGCGATGTCGAACCACTTGAGGCAGCGTCACGGCGTGCGCGCGGCCGCGATCTACGCAAGGCCGTACATCGACGCGACCATGCCGTCTGGAAGCCAGGGACTGAGCGACCGGACCCAATTGATCTGCTGGAAGCACAAGCTCGATTTCTCCAACCCGACGACGTACACGTCCGCAACAAGCGGTTGCTGCAATCTCCGCTGGCCTTCTTCCAAGTAGCCAATATCGTGATGGTCAGCGACCTTGCGAATGCGCCGGCGACCGGAATCCAGGTGCAACTTTGCGGCGACGCCCAACCCGCAAACTTCGCCATCTTCAACACACTAGAACGTCCCTTGCTGTTCGATATCGTGGACTTCGATGAGACATTGCCGGGTCCCTGGGAGTGGGATGTGAAGCGCCTGGCGACCAGCCTCGTCGTCGCCGCCCGTGTGAACGGTATCAATGCGGTCAAACGTCACGCGATTGTCCTGTCGGCGCTGAGCAGCTATCGGCATCGGATGCGAACGCTGGCAACGATGCGATTGAGCGATCTCTGGTATTGGAACCTACCCGAAGAGGACATACTCGAGTTCCTCGCCCAGTATCAGCGCCATCAGCAGAGGCATCGCCGTCCCAGCGAATCGCGTGATGATCCCCCCTTGGAGAACGTCGCTGAACTCGGAGGGCCGGTTGGCGACCGATCCGATTCTGATTCCGTGTCCGTTAGCCACGCTGGAACCGATGCACTCACGCGAACGGTTCGAGGAGTGCTTCGCGCATATCGACGGACGCTGGAGGGCCACCAACAGCAGTTTCTCAAGGGATTTGAGTTGGTTGATGCCACACTTCGGGTCGAGACGACCGCCGGTATGGGCGCTCGCCGCTACGTCGCACTGCTCGAAAGACTGGATGGCGAGTCGCTTCTACTGGAGCTGACAGAATCGCGTGCCTCTCTGCTTACGCGTCACCTACCCAACAGCGTCTTTCGCAACCAGGGAAAGCGTATCGCCACAGGTCAACGGCTCATCGGGGCAGTGGACGACCTTCTGCTCGGCTGGGTGCGCGATGACAACGGACGCGACTATCACATCCGCCGGGCCCGGGTCCCGACGGTTGCGATCGATCCCGGTTCGTTGAGCGCGCGGTCGTTGGTGGCGTACGCCTCGCTGTGCGGCGCTGCCCTCGCCCGCGCTCATGCCCGCTCCGGCGATCGCATCTCGATCGCGGCGTATCTGGGCAAGGGCGACCGGTTTGACCGGGCGATCGCAGGCTTTGCTGAGTCCTACGCCGATCAGATCGAGCGCGATCACCAGGCATTGGTTCGCGCCCTCCGAGCAGGCCGGATCAAGTCCATGGGGTATAGGACTGATTCCCCACGCAGAGTGGGCTAGGCAGCCGCACGGGGGCCGTGGCGGAGGTGATGGTGCACTGTGCCATCACCTGCCTGACCCGCGTCCCATGGCGAAGAGAGGTCTTGCCATGACAAGCCGGCCTGTCAGTGTTCAACCAGCGACAACGGAATCGCGCACGGGCGGCATCATGGGCTGGCTGCCCGGGCTGCAAATCCTTCGCCGCTACCAGCCGGCGTGGCTTCGCAGCGATATCGGCGCCGGCCTCGTGCTGACAGCAGTCCTCGTTCCGGTCGGCATGGCCTACGCGGAGGCGTCCGGGCTTCCCCCAATCACCGGGCTTTACGCCACGATTCTGCCACTGACCGTCTACGCGATCGTTGGTCCAAGCCGGATCCTCGTCCTTGGCCCGGACTCTTCGCTGGCGGGAATCATCGCCGCCGTCGTGCTGCCCCTCTCTGCCGGCGACCAAGCGCAGGCGGTCGCACTCGCCGGACTGCTCTCGATCATCACCGGCGCCATCTGTATCGCCGCCGGCATGCTCAAGTTCGGCTTCATCACCGATCTGCTCTCGAAGCCCATTCGCTATGGCTATGTCAACGGCATTGCGTTGACCGTCGTCGTTGGGCAGCTACCCAAGCTGTTCGGGTTCTCCATTGACGCCGACGGGTTGATCCCCGAGGCCCGCGCCCTCATCACCGGTGTGCTTGACGGCAAGACAAACGCGACGGCCCTCGTCATCGGCACCGCTTCGCTCGCCATCATCTTCGGGTTCAAGCGCTGGTTGCCCCGCATCCCCGGAGTGCTCGTCGCGGTCGTCGGCGCCACAGCCATCGTTGGAGCCTTCGGCCTGGCGGAGCGCGCCGGCCTCTCTGTTGTCGGCGTGCTTCCCCAGGGATTGCCGCCGTTTGAGATCCCGCGCCCATCGGTTTCGGACATGGGCGTGATCGTCGCGGGCGCGATCGGGATCTCACTCGTCTCGTTCGCCGATACGAGCGTGCTCTCCCGCACGTTTGCGCTGCGGGGCGGCTATGAGGTGGATCCCAATCAGGAGTTGGTTGCGCTCGGTGCGGCCAACGTCGCGTCGGGCCTCTTTCAAGGTTTCGCCGTGAGCAGCAGCTCGTCGCGGACACCGGTGGCTGCTGAAGCCGGCGCGAAGACCCAGGTGACAGGACTCGTGGGAGCCGGGGCCATCATTCTGATGTTGGTCGCGTTCCCCGGCTTGGTCCGGAATTTGCCCTCTGCCGCGCTCGCCGCGGTCGTCATCGCTGCCGCCTTCAGCTTAATGGACATCCTCGGTGTCCGCCGGCTCTATCACCTTCGCCGGTCTGAGTTCCTACTTTCGCTTGTCTGCTTCCTTGGTGTCGCCGTGGTAGGTGTCATCCCTGGAATCTTCATTGCGGTTGGTCTCGCGCTGTTCGCCTTCATCAAGCGGGCGTGGCGCCCGTACGACGCGGTGCTGGGCCGGATCGACGGACAGAAAGGCTATCACGATGTGTCGCGTCACCCCGAAGCCCGCCGGATTCCCGGATTGGTACTCTTCCGCTGGGATGCGCCGCTGTTCTTCGCCAACGCGGAGGTCTTCCAGGATCACGTCAAGCGCGCCGTTCAGCAGTCACCAACATCGGTCCGATGGGTAGTCGTGGCCGCCGAGCCGGTCACCGACGTGGATACCACTGCCGCCGATGCGCTCAATGAGCTGTACGACGACCTGTCCGCAGCTGGAATTCGACTGTGCTTTGCCGAAGTGAAGGATCCCGTAAGAGACCAACTCGACCGTTATGGGCTCGTCTCCAAATTAGGCCTCGATCACTTCTTCCCGACGGTCGGTACCGCTGTTCACGGCTATGTCGCAGAAACACGGGTAGAGTGGGTCGATTGGGAGGACGCTCGTATCACCTCGTCGGAACGTTTGCATGACATGGCGGAAATCGGGTCGGATCCATCGAGAGAGGCGAGAAGAGATTCCATCTGACCGCGCACCATGGGAACATCAGCATGAAGAGGTGACCAACGGACCGAAATACCGTGCCGTTGGCTAACCACTGGTGCTAGTTACGACAAAGGCCACGGACATGGCTCAGACTGGAGGTGTCCAGGTTCCAGTCGGGAGGCACACGCCATGGCCGCGGCGGATCTTATCATCCACTTGTTCTGCCTCGTCGATGACCAGCTCGGTCGGCTCGCCTAGCACCGCCGGGCGCGGTTGTAGCCGAGTGAGGTGGTCACGGTTGGGCTGTTGTTCGCCCTCAAGAGGGCTCCTTCCGCAGCTTCTACCGCTGGCTAGTGCGGGACCACACGGACCTCTTCGGTGGGCTGCCGGAGCGGCCACGCCTCCCGGGTGCGCAGCGCACCCATCACCGCTGGACCGACGGCTTCCTCGTCGACGCGACATTCTCCACGGTGATCGATATCTATGGCATCGAGTTGATCCACCCCTGGCGGGCCGGGCGCAAGGGCTATTCCAGTCATCGCTGGATCGTCGGCCTCAAGCTGTGCTGGATAATCAATGACCGCGGCGAGGTCGTCGCCTGGGACTGGCACACCGCCAACGTCCACGACCAGACCTTCGCATCCCTGGCCGGCCGGATTGACGGCCTGACCCTGACCCTGGCCGGCACCGGCTTCCACGCCGCAGCGGGCGACCCACCCAAACTCAAAATCTGCCCGCTCCTCCATCGCGTCTGTCGGCTCACTACCTCTGGCATCGCACCTGCCCGTATCTGGCCATGCATCTCGCCTATGTCGCCGCGCACCTCAACGTCCTGCTGCTCACCGGCCGCCTCGACCCCGACCGCCCGCCCAACGCCTGGCCCCACATCGCCCAGTTCACCCTATAAACTGGCACCAGTCGTTACCTAACACGAGACGCAGCCGATCGGAAGGATGCGATGTTCCGGACAGCAACCAGCTGACGGTCTGCCCGCGTGCAGAGAGCAGTCACGCTTCCTGTGGACCGTTCACCACGCACACGGCTAGCGCGTGTTCGGAGGTAGGCAGAGCGCCGGATCGGCACCCTCGCGCGAACCAGGGCAAACTCGCGATGCAGACCTTGGCTACCAGCCTGGAGGTGTCGGTCGGTGGCCATTGATGCTCCATCCACCGATGGCCCTGTGGAGCAGGGGGTCGTCCGATGGGGGTCAGAACCTCCCAGAAATACAGGAATCCGTCCAGTGGTGGACGGATTCTGAATCGGGGAGCCGGCGTCCGGATTCGAACCGGAGACCTGCGGTTTACGAAACAGCTGCTCTGCCGCTGAGCTACGCCGGCCGGTGCGCGTCGTTCGCGCTCGATCACCGGTTACTGTATCAGCCGGGCGCGGCGCCACGCAATCCAGATCCTCTCACCGGCGCGACTACAGCCGGCGCATGAGCCTATCGTCTGCCGCCGTGCCCTAGTACCCTGTCCCCTGTGGACGATCCCTACGCTTCAATTGCACGATTCTACGATCGCGCCGTTCGTCAGGATGCGGACCTGCCGCTGTATGAGGCGCTGGCGCATCGCTATGGCGACCCAATCCTTGAAGTCGGCGCGGGCACGGGCCGGATCGCGGTGCCGCTCGCGCGGGCCGGTCACACGGTCGTGGCGCTGGAACCGTCGTCGGAGATGCTGGCCCTCGGTCAGGCCCGCGCTGAGCGTGAGGGCGTCAGCGTGAGGTGGGTCCAGCAGCAGATCGAGCAATGCATATTGGAACCGGGATTCGGAATGGTCTTCTCCGCGATCGATGGGTTTCTCCACCTTGCCACCGACAAAGCGCACAATGATGCCCTGAAGCAGATCCATCGCCTGCTTCGTCCCGGCGGCTGTCTGGTCCTCGACCTGCCCACGCTCACCGCCTGGTCCGACTGGCAGCCCGGCGTTCGCCCGTTGGAACTCTACTGGAGTGAGGTCGAGAGCGACGGCGTGCGCACCAATCACCTCGGCACCTTCCGCGCCGACCCCTCCACCCAAACCCGCCACGTCGTCCATATCTTTGAAGAACTCCATACGGACGGTGCAGCCCGTCGCTGGGTCACGGAATACGACCTACGCTTTATCGGGCGCTATGAAGTCGAATTGCTGCTCATGCAGGCAGGATTCCAGATCATCAGCCTGCACGGCGATTATGATCTCAATCCGCTCAACGCGGAGAGCGAGCGGATGCTGGTCCTGGCTGAAGCCGTCGACAGGAGGGACTAGTCGCCGTGCGAATCGTGGTCGATGCAATGGGGGGCGATCAGGCGCCGGCGGCGATCGTCCGCGGCGCGGCCGAGGCGGCGACCCGGCTCGACGTGGAGATCGTTCTCGCCGGGCAGCAGGATGTGCTGAACCGTGAGCTTGCATTGCTTGGCGCGCGTTCGGGGAAGGTTTCCATGCTTCACGCCGACGAGGTGATTGGCATGGACGAGCATCCCGCCGGTGCGGTGCGGGAGAAACGCCGGTCGTCGATCGTGCTCGGTCTGCGCGAGCTTCGCGAGGGGAACGCCGACGCCTTTGTCTCGGCGGGCAATACCGGCGCCGTCATGGCCGCTGCCGTGTTCGTGCTCGGCAGAATCAGCGGCGTGAAACGGCCGGCGCTGGGGACGGTGTTTCCCACCTCCGGCGGTGGCCGTGTCCTGCTCGTCGATGTCGGCGCCAACGCCGAGGCGAAGCCGGACTATTTGCTTCAGTCGGCGCAGATGGGACGCGCCTATGCGCAATCCGCACTCCGGTGCCATAATCCCCGTGTCGGCCTGCTCTCGATCGGCGAGGAAGCGTCCAAGGGAAGCGCGCTGATCCAGGAGGTGCACGCCGCCCTCCTCGCCGATGCCGCGATCAACTTCATCGGCAATGTCGAAGGCAACACTCTTCCCACCGGCGTTGCCGATGTTGTCGTCACCGATGGCTTCACCGGCAACGTCGCGATCAAGGTTGCCGAAGGCGCGGCCGAGTTCATTCTCAATGAACTGCGCGGCGCTCTGACCAGCCGCCTCCAGTACAAGCTGGCGGCAGCGGTGCTCCGCCCGGCGCTGCGGAAGGTACGGTCCCGGATCGACTACGCGGAATACGGCGGCGCCCCGTTGCTCGGCGTCAACGGCGTGGTGATCGTGGCCCACGGGCGCAGCGATGCGCGCGCCCTCTTCAATGCCGTTCGCGTTGCCCGTGATGCGGTGCGTGGCGGACTGGTTGGCCGGATCGCCGAATCGATGACGCAAGGCGGGCCGGAGGAATGGGCGGCACGCGCCGCCGAGCAGGGTCAATCCGGGAGCTGAGAGGCGGGCGCGCCGAACCGCGCCCACAAGCGAAGCGTATGCCGCAGACCTTCGAGCCGGTCCGGTTCGACGGGGCAATCGCCCAGCAGGCAATCCTTGACATGATGGTCCAGGAGCAACAACGATACCTGCTCGAGACCGGAGCGGACCGCCATCAATTGGGTGAGGATCTCCTCGCATTCCCGGGCCTCGCCGACCATGCGCTCGAGGCCGCGCACCTGTCCCTCAATGCGACGCAGCCGCCGAACCGTTGCTTCCGAATCCCAATCACTCATTTTCGCGCTCCATGCGCCCGACGCCTACCCCATTCGGGGGGGATTGACATACCCTAGGGGGGTAGGGTATTTTCACTGTAGCGAGAACGGTGGCACCAAGTCAAGCGGCCGCCGTCGCGGAAAAGGAGCAACGGACCATGACCAAGCCGGCTGATGTCACCGATCAGGATTTCGAGAACGAGGTGATCAACGCGGATGTCCCCACCCTGGTGGACTTCTGGGCGCCCTGGTGTGGACCCTGCCGTATGGTCGCCCCGATCGTCGAGGAGCTGGCTGGTGAGTACGAGGGCCGCGTCAAGTTTGTCAAGCTGAACACCGACGAGAACCCGGCCGTTTCCGGCCGCTACGGTATCCGCAGCATTCCCACGCTGCTCGTGTTCAAGGATGGTGAAGTCAAGGGCCAGATCGTCGGCTTTCGCCCGAAGAGCGAGCTGAAGAACCGCCTCGACAGCGTCCTCGCGTAGTAACCTACCCCACGCAGCATACCATCACAGCGGCGAGGCCCATACGAACCGGCCCCGCCGCTGTCTTTGCAGCAGAGTGTTATGTCTTCACCAGAGTATGAAGTTGTCATCGTCGGCGGCGGCCCCGCCGGACTCGCCGCCGCGCTCTATGCCGCCCGCGCCCTCCGCCGGACCGCGATCGTCGAACGGAAGGCACCCGGCGGTCAGATCGCGCTGACCGGCGCGGTCGAGAACTACCCCGGCTTCGCCGACGGCATCAACGGCTTCGACCTCGGCGTCCAGATGCAGCGCCATGCCGAGAAGTACGGCGCCGAAACCTTGTATGCTGACGTCACCCGTATCGAACGCGACGGCCAGATCTTCCGCCTGGCGACCACCGACGGTGAGATTCATGCCCGCAGCGTCATCCTCACCGGCGGCGCCGATTACAACCGGCTCGGCGTGCCGGGTGAGGAGCGCCTCACCGGCCGCGGCGTCTCCTACTGTGCCACCTGCGACGCTGCCTTCTTTAAGGATGAGGAGGTGATCGTCGTCGGCGGCGGCGACGCCGCGCTGGATGAAGGGCTCTTTGTCACCCGCTATGCCGCCTGGGTGCATATCGTTCATCGCCGCGACACCTTCCGCGCCAGCGCCGTCCTCCAGGCGCGCGCCCTGGCCGACCCAAAGATTGACGTGATCTGGGACACAATCGTCACGGAAATTCTCGGCGGTGATTCGGTCACCGGCGTTCGCCTGCGCAACGTCAGGACCGGTGACGAGTGGGAGCGGCCGATCGGCGCCGTCTTCATCTTCATCGGCCAACACCCGAACACCGACTGGCTCGGCGGCATGCTCGCACTCGATGCCGGCGGCCACGTCCCCGTCAACCTGTGGATGGAAACCGCCGTGCCCGGCCTGTTCGCCGCCGGCGATATCCGCGGGGACTCCGCCCGCCAGGTCGTGAGCGCCGCCGGCGACGGCGCCACCGCCGCGATCCGCGCCGACCAGTACCTCAGCAACACATTTCCTGACCGGCTCCCGCAGACGGTCGCGGTTGCCGCCGACTAATCGGGCGATTTCGTCATTACGACACCCATGCCACGAAAGCACTGGTGCCTTGGCGCCTTGGTGGTGAATAATCCCCATGCACACGCCGGCGGCTTGAAGCGCCGGCCAACTCGGGAGCGGAGGGGGCCCGGTGGTCTCCGCGGTCTTCAAAACCGTTGCTGGGCGGCCCGCGTCGTCCAGGGTGGGTTCGACTCCCATGCGCTCCCGCCACTCTCACCGACCGAAGTGACTCCTGCCTGGCCTCTGGTACCTCGATCACAACCCATCACGTTCGACGCCTGCCCTCTCACCTGGGTGATCCGTGCGACGGGGTGAAGCCGCATCACCTTGATCGGCGGCACGCTGGTGAAGACGAAGCTGGCGAGGAACGTCCGAAGCTCACGGTCTTCCTCGCCCGACTCACGGAACCCGCGTGCAGACTGGAGGCAATCATGTTTCGACGGGGACAGGAACGACGGGAAGAACGGCAGGAGGAGCGTCAGGCGTTCGGCGCCCGAGGCAATGCGACCCAATACAAGATGCGCCAGAAGCTGGCATCGATCGGCGATGACTTCTTCATCGAGAACGAGCGAGGGCAACGCGCCTTCAAGGTCGATGGCAAGGCGCTGCGGGCGCGTGAGACGCTGATCTTCGAGGATATGGGCGGCAACGAGATCTGCAAGATCCAAGAGCGGATGCTCCGTGTCCGCGACACGATGGAGATCGAGGGCCCGAACGGTCAGACGCTCGCCACCGTGAAGAAGGCGATGATCACGCCGGTCCGCGAGCGTTGGACGGTCAACGTGGCCGGCGGCCAAGATCTCGATGTCCAGGGGAACCTGCTCGACCACGAATATACCGTGGAGGGCGGCGGACAGAAGGTGGCGGAAGTCTCGAAGCGCTGGTTCCGTGTGGCGGATACCTATGGCGTCGAAATCGCGCAGGGCCAGAATGACGGGCTTATCCTCGCCGTGACGGTGGCGGTCGACATGATGGCACACGAAGGCCGCTAGCGCCTCGAACGCTCACCACCCAGGCGCCAAGGCACCACATTGCATGGACTCTGGTGCCTTGGCGCGTCGGCCGTGACGAGTCGCCACACGATGACGCCCGCGGACGGGGCGAATCGCCGGCGGCCGCGGCCGCTTCCTCGTGGGACGTGCTCGCACCGGCTGCCGTTCCCATCATCCGGGCCAGCCATTGTGTCTCGGTGCTGCTGCCGAACAGGAGTATGAGCAGGACGGTGATCGAGCGAGATTCCTGCTTCATGCCGCACCATCCCGCCTGACCGGTGTGGGACTGTCCGAACCGAGGGGCGGGGCACTCATCAGTCGGGCAAGCCAGCGCGTCTGGCGGCTGCTGTCGAGCACGATGCGGATGAAGGCGGTGATCGGCGCTCCCACGAGCGCGCCCGCTGGTCCGAGGACGAATGCCCAGAAGAAGGCTCCGAGAAACAGGGCCGGCGCGGAGAGGTTGAGCCGGCGCTGCATCGCTTTTCGGCCGAGCATCGAGCCGACGAGCAGACTGACCCCCCAGAATCCGATCGCGACCAATATCGCCCGCGGCCAGCCATATTGCACCCATGCCATGATCACCGCCGGCACAGCCGCGAAGAGCAACCCGAAGCTGGGAATGAAGTTGGCGGCGAAGGTGAGGAATCCGAAGAAGGCGGCGAAGTCGATGCCGAGCAGCCAAAGGACCGCCGTTGATCCCAATGCGAGGAACAGGCCAGATCGGGCACTCACCGAAAGGAATCCGACGATAGAGGAGCGAACCTCGTCCAGATTGCGGGCGACCTCGGTGTCGGACTCGACCCGCACCGGCACCTGGGCGAGGATACGCGGGCTGTCGAGCATGACCAGCATCGCGGCCGGAAAGACGAAAACCGCCGTCTCGACCGTGTCCAACAGGGCAAAGCATACGGCCTGGGCGACGCCGATGATCGCCTCGCCGTTCAGCCGTCCGTCAGAGTCGAAGGTCATCGACTCCATTCGGGCATCGAAGGCCGCCTGATACTCCGGCATCTGCTCCGCGAACTCCTGGAGGAAGTGGGCGAAGAAGAGGAGGAGGATGACGCCGACGCCTGCCACGATCACATAGGCGCCGACCACCGCCAGGCGCGGCGGCAGACCGCGTTGCTGAAGCCGGAGGACGAACGGCGTCGTCGAAAGCACGACCATCAGCGTGATCAGCAGCGGCACCAGCAGGTCGGCGGTCTGCTGCAGGCCATCGAGCAGGACGAAGGCGCATGCGCCGCCGATCAGAAGGCGGAGGATTGGCGCGATCTCCGTCCTGCGCTCCATGGTGTGTCCCGGCGGGGTATTTCAACGGAGGTCTGGAGCATCGCGCGGCGCGGCCGGCGCGGGGCAGTCAGCATCGCCGCGTGCCGCCGGTCAGCGAAACGCTTCCATCACTCCAGCGTTGCGGTCGGCTCGGATCACCGCTTGCGCAGCGGGCCAAGCCCGTGCACGATGATGAACGCCGTCAGCGCGCCGAAGGCCGACACGATGGCGGTCACCAGCACCGGCGGCAGCATCCAGGCGGGAATCGGTTCCTTGATCGGATGGAACTCGACGGCCTGGTCGCCGACGGTGATGTAGCCGATCGGCGACACCATCGTTCCGCCGCCGCCGCCCGTCCCTTCGGCGTCGCCGCGCTCGACGGCGCGGCCCGTTCCACCGCCGCCGCCGAACGCCCAGCGGATCTTCGCCACCGGAATCACGGTGACGGTGCCGCGCTCGATCGCAGGGCCGTAGGCGGCGCTCGCGCTGGCCTTCGCGCCCAGCGTATCGGCGAGGCGGTTCAAGACGACATCCGATGCGCCGTTGAGCCGGCGCTCGACCGACTGCTGGACCTCGGCGGGAATTGGTGTTTCGCTCATGATGTGCTCCTTTCCGGCATACTGGTTCATCGTTGCCCCGTGTCGACAATGGCAGCCGGCCGATGAACCGCTCGATTATCGACCGCTGCACCGATCGTGAACACCCCTGGGAGCGCGGGCATCCCGCCCGCAACGGCGTTTGAGCAACCTGGCGGGCAGGATGCCCGCGCTCCCAGGGATCGCAGTTCACCGTTACTGTCGCGCCATCGCCACCCGCAGACGCTCCTCGACGGAAATGTGATGGTCGGCATCCGCCGCATCGTCGCCGAGGTCGATCTGGACCCACTTCACCCGACCCGTAAACTTGCTGGTCTTCGGACCATAGTCATCACTCACGGGCGTGCCGGTGTCGTTGCCCACGTCGGTCGTGTCATCTGCGGAGAAGATCATCGCCTGGGTGGTCTCGACCCGCCCCTCGCCGACCTTGGTGCCGTCCACATACAACGTGGCCGTGCCGCCCTTCGCCAGGCCGCCGCCGTCGTAGGCGAACTCCATCCGCACCTGGTGCTCGCCCGCCGGCAGGAGCGCGTCGCCGTACACCTTGAACCGCTGCAATCCCAGGAGGTTGTAGCAGTAGGCCGGCCGGCCATCCTTGACGTAGAGGCACCAGCCGCCGATCGCGGCGCCCTGGGCGATGATCACGCCGCTTGCGCCCTCATTCGGCACGTCGATCTGGGCCGTGACCGCGTGCGACTTGTTCTTGATGTTGACGACGCAGTTCTCTGACAGCCGGCCCATGCCGCCGAAGAGCAACTGTGAGTTGCCGTGGATCAGGGTCGGCCGGCCCGCCAGATCGGAGTTGATTCGCTCGGCGACGCGGTCGTCGAGCGGCAGCACGTTGTACTTCGTTGCCTCGATCAGCCAGAGTCGCTGGAGATCGTGCAACTTCTCCGGCATCTCCTTGGCGAGATCGCGCGCCTGGCTCCAATCCGAGTTGGTATCGTACAGCTCCCAGACGTCGTCATCGAAGGCCGGGATCTGTTCACCGACGAGCATCCAGGGCGTCTTGTGGCGCGTGACCGCCGTCCAGCCCTGGTGATAGATGCCGCGGTTGCCGAACATCTCGAAATATTGCGTCTCATGTCGATCGGAGGCATCGGCGGCGTCAAAGGAATACGCCATGCTCGTTCCCTCCAGCGGCATCTGCTGGACGCCGTTGACACTCACCGGTTGGGGCAGGCCCGCGACCTCCAGCACCGTCGGCGCCACGTCGATCACATGGGAGAACTGGCGGCGGATCTCGCCCTTCGCCTGGATACCCTTCGGCCAGTGGACGATCGTGCCATTGCGCGTGCCGCCGAAGTGCGATGCAACCTGCTTCGTCCACTGATACGGCGTGTCCAGCGCGTGCGCCCAGGCGACGGCGTAGTGCGGGTAGGAGTCCGGCCCGCCCCAGTCTGCCAGGTGGCTGTTGAGAAACTCCGGCGTCTCCAGGGCGGCGGCGCCGTTGAAGTTGATCATCTCGTTATAGGTGCCATGGAGTGTTCCCTCGGCCGAGGCGCCATTGTCGCCGACGATGTAGTAAATGAGCGTGTCGTCAAGGATGCCGAGATCGGCGAGGGCATCGACGACGCGACCAACGTGGTGGTCCGTGTGCTCGAGGAAGCCCGCGTAGACCTCCATCTGACGCCGGAAGACCGGCTTGAGCGCATCCGGCATCTCGTCCCAGGCGGGGATCTGGACGGGGCGAGGCGTGAGTGCAGCCTCCGGCGGGATCACGCCGAGTGCTTTCTGGCGGGCGAAGATCGCTTCGCGGAGCGCATCCCAACCCTCGTCGAACTCCCCCTTATACCTGTCCGCCCACTCGGGGGACACATGATGGGGGGCGTGGGCGGCGCCAGGGGCGAAGTAGATGAAGAAGGGCTTATCCGGCATCAGCGCCTTCTGCTGTTGCACCCACTCGATCGCTCGGTCGGCCAGATCCTCGGTAAGGTGATAGCCCTCCTCGGCCGTGCGTTCGGGCTCGACGGGCACGGTATCGCGATAGAGGGCGGGCGCCCACTGGTTTGCTTCGCCGCCGATGAAGCCGTAGAAGTGCTCGAAGCCGCCTCCGCCGGTGGGCCAGGCGTCGAACGGTCCCATCGGACTCGTCTGCCAGACGGGTACCTCGTGGCACTTGCCGAACTGGGCGGTCGAATAGCCGTTGAGCTTGAGCGTCTCCGCGAGCGGCGCCGCCGTGTTCGGCCGGATCGAGTTGTAACCCGGCGCCGCGGTGGCGATCTCGGTGATGCCGCCCATGCCGACCGAATGGTGGTTGCGGCCGGTGAGCAGCGCCTGGCGGGTGGGTGAGCAGAGCGCCGTCGTGTGAAAGCGGGTGTACTTCAAGCCGCCGGCCGCGAGCCGCTCGGCGGTGGGTGTCTTGATTGGGCCGCCGAACGCGCTCGATGCGCCGAACCCAACATCATCGAGCAGCACGACCAGCACATTCGGAGCGCCCGCTGGCGGGCGCAGCGGCTCGATCGGCGGAAACGCGGTGTCCGGATCCTTGGCGTCGTACGTGACTAACCCGGCGTAGGGTCGATCCGGTATCGGAAGTACGCTGCGATCGTCTTTCATTTCCCTTGTCATAGCTTGCGTGTCCTCCAGAGGAATCGGCGTCGCGGAGGGAGTGTTCCGTCAGCCGGAGACAAAACCCGCGCCCGTTCGTCCACATCGGGACGACCATCAGACAGCGCCGGGCGATGCCATCGATCGCATGACGGTTGCACCATCATCCGATCGGGATGGTCACGCACAGATGGGTGACCCGGCGTCACCCCCGCTCTGTTTCACCTGGGTGACACTTGATGAGGGACGGGTTGGCCGATGGGTCACACCACCGACCGCCGGAGAGTCAGGCAATCAGCTCGAGATCGCGGGCGCGGGTGATCGCTTCCCGCCGCGAGGAGGCGCCGAGCTTGCCGTAGATCGCGCGGGTGTGGGTCTTGATCGTGTTCAGGGACAGATACAGCTCCCGGCCAATCTCGCGCTGGCTGAGGTCGCCGGCCATCATCCGCAGCACACGCAATTCAGCCTCGGTCAGTTCTTCCGGCATTCCCGTGGGCCGGGACGGCAGCCGGTGGAGCGATCGCTCGGTTGTCTCAAGGAGCGAGGTGAGGATGCCGGGGTCTGGGCAGGCCGCGATCAAGACCCGCGCCTCCCCGATCAGTGTCCGCGCCGCCTGGACATGGCCGCGGGCGAAGCGAACCGGCGCCAATGCGAGCAGCGCCAGCGCCTGCTGAAACCGCCAGTCGCCGAATCCCGACAGCCGCGGTTCGAGGCCCTGGGCCAGCACTGCCTCCGCTTCGGCACAAAGTCCGCGCCGGCACAAGACCATGCCCAGCGCGAGGTATGCCGTCCACACGGTTGGATGCTCCGCCAAGCCCTTGGCCTCGCAGATTTGCACGCTCTGGCGGGCAAGCGCCTCCGCGCGGGTGGCCTCTCCCCGTTCGAGGCTGATCAGTGCCAGCACCGCCATCGCATGGGAAAGGCCGGTCGTCTGTCGATCGCGCAGCGGAGCCGCAAGTACCGCTTCTAAGATCGGGCGCGCCTCGTCCGGTTGTCCGGCAAAGTAGAGCGCGTGTCCGAGTCCCGTCCAGGCCAGCAGGTACGACAGTGTATTCGGATCGGTCTCAGACTGCACGGCGAGCTGTCCAGCCTGCACCGCCCGGCCCACATCGTCGAAGAGGAAACAGGCGCGAATCACCGCCGCCTCGGCGCTCGGTGAATGGGAGTGCAATGGCGGGGGCCGGTGGGACTCACCCGCCTCAGCGATCACGAGCAGCCGTTCGACCTCCGCCTTCGGCTGGTTCAAGAGCGCACCGATCCATGCAAGTGCGAGCGCGAGCGACGGATCGGCGCTGATCGCCGTCGTCGGTAGCTGGCTCGCCCAGGCTTCGACCGTCGCCAGCCGCCCGTTCGCCTGGAGCGGTTGGGCATAGTCAATGAATAGGTCGGACATGAGATTGTGATCGTCCGCCGCCAGCGCATGCTGCATCGCCGCGACCACATCTCCCGCCGATCGGTACCAGTGCGCCGCGCGTCGATGCAGCTCCGGCACCAATTCCGGCCGAGACCAGTTCAATTCCACGCGGAGGATGTCGGCAAAGAGATGATGGTAGCGATACCACGCGCCGCGATCGTCGAGCGCGATGAGAAACTGGTTGGTCCGTACCAGGTCCGTCAGCGCCGCGGCCGAGTCCATCCGGCCCGTGACCGCGTCGCAGAGTGATGGGGACAGCGTATCCAACACGGACGTTTGCAGGAGAAAGGACAGCGCATCCTCCGGCAGGCGGTCGAGCACCTCACCGCCCAGGTAGTCGACGACGTGGCGTGAGTGGCCGGTGAAGTCGGCGATGAACGCCGATGTATCTGGCCGCTCGCGGAGCGAGAGCGCCGCCAGGTACAGCCCCGCCGGCCAGCACTCAGTGCGCGCGGTCAGCCGGCCGAGATCATCATGGCCCAGGCCGAGACCGAGCCGGCCGTTGAGGAAGGTCTCCACCTCTTCGTCGCTGAAGCGCAGCTCGGCGGCGCGCAGCTCGCTCAGGTCGCCGAGCGCGCGCCAGGCGGGTAGCCGCAGCGACGGATCGGCACGGGTCGCGACGACGAGATGCAACGCCGGCGGCATGCGCCGGAGGAAGAAGTCGAGCGAGTCGTGACACTCGGGGCTGGTCACCTCGTGGAAATCATCGAGGATCAGCACGATCGGCCGATCGAGGGACCACAGGTCGTTGAGGATGTACGGCAGCACCGAGCGGGTAAGGCTCGCGCCCGGCCGCTCCAGTGCCTCCAGGCCGGCATCAAAGCAGCCCGGCTCGAGCCGGCGAAGCGCGTGCAGGATGTAGGTCCAGAAGATGGCCGGATCGTTGTCCAGGTCGTCGAGCGACAGCCAGGCGAATCGCCGGCCGGAGGTGCTGTGCGCGCACCACTCTGCCAGCATCGTGGACTTCCCGAAGCCGGCGGCCGCACTGACGAGTGTCAGTTTCCGCGTGATGCCGTCGTCAAGTCGCTGCCGCAACCGAGGTCGGGAGATGTGCTCAGGATGCAGAACGGGTGGATGCAGCTTCGCTTCCAGCACCACCCGAGGGGCTGGAGCCGGCACCTGTCGCGAAGCGTCCGGATTCACCGCATTCATGCTGGCGGGATATCTCTCTGCATTGATAGTCAATATTGACAACAGACTATCAACCGACCTAACGGGTCGTCTTGGGCCGGCGAGTATGATGTTGCCCCCTCCCGTGACGCGAAGACGATATCACCGAGTCTTATCTCATGGCAAGGCTTGGTACCGGGCAACGTAGGTCCATTCGATACCGACATTCCTTAGTTAATGACGGATTAACAATATGACGTTCGCCGAATCTCCCGCGACCTCATTCCGATGCCGCGTAACCGCGCCGCGTGTCTTTACCGACACGGCGGCAGCGACGGTGGTGCGCCTCGACGACGATTACGTCACACTCGGAGCCGGCACCGGGCGCCGCATCATTCAGCGGCGCCCGGCGGTTCGGTTTTCGGCTAGACTGAACGGAAGCAGACGTACAACTCAACTCCTTGGTATTGGCTGCCAATATCAAAGATTGCGAGACTCACCTGGGTCGGCGGCGCCTCCGATGGGGTGAGCGACCGCGCGGTCGCGGCGAAGCCGCTCGTGCCGCTGTTTGCCGACCGTCCGACCGGGAGGAGATAGCCGGCCCAGACCTCCAGATCATTGGGCGGATTGGGATAGCGCTGAAGGTTGCTCTCCCAGACGGCGGCGACACCCGGGCTGTCAGCGCAGGAGCCGCTGGTCACACGCACGTAGGTCAGCGTCGGGTCGAGCGCGATCTCCCGGCTGTAAATCCAGTGACCGTCGTCGGCAATCAGGGCCGAGCCGGCCTGAATCCAGTTCTCCGGCGCCGCGATCACCTCGTAGCAGGTCTGCGTGACCGACTGCGAGCCACCAGGATAGGTATAGGTCAGCACGGCACATTCGGTGCCGGCAGCGTCGCCGACAACTCCGGGAATGCAGGCACCGGTGCCGTCATCATAGCCGGCGGCAATAGTGTCGCTACTGCCGTTCGGGTGCTTGACGACGACGGTGATCGGCCCTGGTCCAGGCACGCGATAGCAGATCTGAATCGGATCGCCGGACTGATACACGGTGCGGTCCGTGGAGATGGTGGCATTGTCGGGGGGAATCGGTGGTACGCTTCCGATCACCTGGAAACAGGTCTGTGTCGTTCCCGTGCCGGCTGCCGCCGGATACGTCATCCGCACGCACTCATTTCCTGTTGGTGGCGTCACCGTACCGGGAATGCAGCCGTCGGTGCCGTCGCTTGGCCCCGAATAGAGCACGCGCGTGGTTCCGTCGGCGGCAATGTCCGTGATCGTGATGAAGCCGGGATTCGGGACGCGATAGCAGATCAGGATTGGGTCGCCAACGAAGTACTGCGACTTGTCGGTCCAGATTGCCGCGGTGCCGGGCACCACGGTCTGGGGAGCCGGCGTTTGCGCTTTGGTCGTTCCCGGCTCCAGCGTGACCAGCGCGATCAGCGCGGCCAGGCTCAGCAATGCGACGCTTATGCGGGCGGTCCTGCTTCGGGCGACATACATCTCAGACACTCGCTCCTTTCACGTGCGACGGAGACCATGTGTGTGCGTCAGGCACTTCAACGTATTTCTCCGCCGGCTTGGCATCAGACTGGCGGGCATACGGGTGACCAAACATCATCCGCGAACCGTGATCACCCAGGTGAATCAACGGCGCCGGGTGGCCGGTATCAAGGCCGGTCTTCGCGTGAGGGTTGGTCAGCTTCCGCGGCGCGGTGCGCGTTGTAGGCGTTCACCGCCGCCCGCACCGTTGGAAAGAAGTGGTCGTGGCCGATCGTGTCGCTGAGGCCCATCCGGTCAAACATCGAGACGACGGGATGCTTCGCCCGCGCCACGACCAGGACGATGCTCTGCGCGCTTAATTCTTCACAGAGGTCGCGGACCGCCTCGCCCGCCGTCAGGTCGATCGTGTTGACGCCCTCGGCGTCGAAGACGAACCAGTCGATCGACTCCGGATGCTCGCTGACGAGCCGGCGAACCCGTTCCTTCAAATAGCCGGCATTGACGAAGAAGAGCGGCGCGTCGAAGCGATAGAGGATCAGACCCGGAATCGTCGGCACATCCGGCCGTTGGTCCGCGCTCACCGTGCCTTCGACGTCATCGGGAAGGACGAGGACCGCATCGTCGGGACGGGCGACGCGCCGCACGACGTTGAGGATCGTCAGGCCAACCGCCAGCAACAGTCCGACGAGGATGCCGAAGATGAGTACGCCGAGCGTCGTGAACATGGCGACGAACAATTCGAGCCGATCGATGCGACGGATCTCGGTGACGGTACGCAGATCGAGCAGGCTGAGGCCGGCGGCGATCACGACGGCGCCCAGTGCGGCGTTCGGCAGATAGGCGAGCGGTTCCGTCAGGAAGATGAGGACGATCGCCACCCCGACGGCGGCGGCGGCGCCGGCTACCTGACTGGCCCCACCCGATTGGTCGTTCACCGTCGTCCGCGAGGCGCTGCTCCCGACGGGAAGGCCCTGAAAGAAACTCGTCGCCAGGTTCGCGGCGCCGATGCCGAGGAACTCTTGATTCGCATCGACGGCGTAATCGTTCTTGGCGGCGAACCGGCGGGCGGTCAGCGTCGAGTCGATATAGGCGACGAGCGCGAAGCCGAGGGCGCCGCCGAGCAAGGGACCGAGCTCGCCGAACGTCGCCGAAGGTGCTTGTGGCATCGGCAGACCGGCCGGGATCGCGCCAACCGTCGCCACACCATGGGCCTGCAGATCAAAGAGCTTGACCGCCGCCAGCGCGCCCACCGTGCCGAGCAAGGCGGCGGGCACCCGCCGGTTGATACGCCGCATGATCAGGACAAATCCCAACACCGAGACGCCGACGAGCAGCGTGAGCTCGTGCGTCTGGTCTGCCTTCCTGATGAACTCTGCAATCCGTCCAAAGAAGCCGTCCGCCTCGATCGAGATGCCAAAGAACTTGCCGATCTGTCCCGCCAGGATGTTCAGCGCGACACCGTTGAGGTAGCCGACGAGGACCGGCTTCGACAGAAAGTCCGCCATGAATCCCAGGCGCGCGACCCGTCCGAGAATGAGCACCGCTGCCGTGAAGATCGCCATCATCGCTGCCAGACCGAGATATTCTTCTGATCCGGGCACCGCGAGCGGCGTCAGCGATGCGGCGACGATCGCGGCGCCACCGGCATCGGGACCGACCACGAGCTGACGCGATGTGCCGAAGACGGCGTAGACGAGCAGGGGAATCAGGCTGGCGTAGAGGCCCGCGACCGGAGGCAGGCCGGCCTGCTGGCTGTAGGCCATCGTCGACGGAATGATGATCGCCGTGACCGACAGTCCGGCCATCAGGTCGGAACGCAGCAGTGTTCGGTCGTATGTCGGAAGCCAGCTGAATAGTGGGATGAATCGCGTCAGCTTTCCTGACGTGGTTGCCGCCTGCCGGCTCGCCGGCGCGCTTGTGGTGGTTGTCGAATCAGCCAAGGTAGCAGGCCTCCCTTCGAGTGGCGGCTCCGTTGGTGGTGCTCGGTGGGGTGACCTGGGTTCGGACATCGTTGAATGCCAGTGGTCGTGTCAGGGCGGCGCCTGCCATTGGGTGATCGGCTCAGAGAGGAGCGCTGCGCTCGGCGGCGTTCACCTGGGGCGCGGTCGCACGGTCCATGAATGGGCCAAGGGCGCGGTATTCGTTACCGCTCCGAACCGCAACCTCGACCGCCCCGGATGGATCGAGCAGGAAGGGAACGATGACGGGTGCATCCCCCATCCGCTTGACCTGATCCGGCTGGGCGGGATGGATCGCCTCGGGCATCGCCCGAGACACGGGCAAGAGCGTATACCTCGTGCGCGCGGGACCGCCCGCCAGGACGAGGACGTTGCTCACCCACCAGGCGCTGCCACTGCTCCACTTCGGGCCAGCGCCCTCGACCGCGCCCGACGTGGCACGGATCTTCGCGTCGAACGAGCCGGCGCGTTTGGCTACCCGCCGTCGTTGTCGCAGCACGAGGAGCAGCGCAATCGCGATCAGCCACAGGGGAATGCCAATGAAGATCAGTAGTGCGATGACCATGCGGTCCCTCCTCGTCGGGCGTGTCCCGCGGTTGATCCACCAGTGACGCCGGCACACGCTCCGGTCTGGATTCCAGCATCCGTGGACATTGGATGAGGAGGCTTCACCCTGCTGCGCGGATCACCTGGGTGAAAGGCGAATCCGGGTGATGACGGTTCACCCCTCCAGCCGGGCATCCTACGCTCGGATACCTCACGGTTGGCCAGGTGCATGTGGGGCCGGCGAAGAACCGGCACCGCTGCACACAAGAGCGAAGGAGAGATGACACGGTGAGCAAGAGCCTGGAGGTCATCGCGGCGGTCTATGCGACCCAGGAGCAGGCGGACACGATCCTCGATACGCTGCAGAAGATGCATCGCGCTTCGACGATCACGCTCGCCGACGCGGCCCTGGTGACCAAAGACGGCGAGGGCAAGATCCACGTCAAGGAAACACGGGAAGTGACGACCAAGAAAGGCGCCAAGCGGGGCGCGATCGTCACCGGCATCATCGGACTGATCTATCCGCCCAGCCTGATCGCCTCGGTCGTTGCCGGCGGCGCGCTCGGCGGCGCCTGGGGCAAGATTCGCGACACCGGCATCAAGACGGGCGAGCTCAAGGGCATCGGCACCGATCTCGAGCCGGGCAAGGTCGCCGTCGTCGCCCTGGCCGAGCCGGAATGGGTACCGGCGATCGAGCGGGCGATGCAGGCGTGGGACGGACAGCTGGTCAAGCACGGCTTCAGCGCCGAAGAGTCTCAAGAGATCGAGCAGGCGGCGGAAGCCGAGCAGCCGGAGGAAGCGGCGCCGTCTGACGCACCGCAGGCCGAAGCCGCTCCTCCCAGCGCCACATCGTGAGGGAGGTCCACCGTGGTGCTCAAAGGGTGTCCGAAGTGCCGGGGCGACCTGAGCCTGGACCATGAACTGCAGGACAGGACGCTCGACCTGGTCTGCATCCAGTGCGGCTACCGGCTGCCTTCCTCCGAGCGCGAGGCTCTCCTGACGCGGCCCCAGGACCGTGCCGTGGCAGGCGCGACGCGGATGGCCGAGCGGCAGCGCACCGCCGCCTAGGGCTGTGCGGCCGGGAATGGATCAGGATCGAGCCGAATATGGATGGAACGGTCCGAGACGTCATCGAGACAATCGGCATTCTGTCGTTTGCCGTGACGGGCATGATCGTCGCGCAGAAGGCGGGCGTGAACCCGGCAGGCACGTATCTGGTCGCGTTGTTCGCGGGCATGGGCGGCGGCACGCTGCGCGACGTGATGCTGGATGTGCGTCCGTTCCTCTGGGAGAAGCAGCCACTCTATCCGGTGGTCATCTTCCTGCTGTCGCTCGGCTACGTCTTCTGGTCGCGTGCCCACGCGTTCCTCAGCCAACCAAAGCACATCGTCTTCGCCACGATCGAAGTCGTGGCGGCTGCCTCCCTGGGCATCGCCGGCGCGGTCAAGGCCGATTCCCTGGGGCAACAGTGGCTGATGGTTGTGATCTACGGCGTGATCTCTGGTTCGTTTGGTGGAGTGGCGCGCGACATGCTGGTGAACGAGATGCCGCTGCTCTTCAGGGTGGGCGAGTGGCTGGCCGGCGCGCTGCTGATCGGTTGCCTGGTGTTGGTCGGGTTGGAAGCAGCCGGCGCGTCCGCCTATCTGTCGTCGGGGATTGGCGCTGCCTTGATCATCGGCATCCGCCTCACCGCCGTTCTCAGGCAGCGCCATCAGCACCTGATCCCAGTGACGCAGACGGCATCGGTGGAGGCGCCACGGTGAGACGCTCATATTGCTCCACGTTGAGGGAGCGCACTGTCACCTGGGTGAACCCGTGTCGGGGGTGATGTGGTATCACCCAACTTCTGGTGACGCTCGGTTCATCACACTCGGTATCTAGGAGGAAACGCGATGGAAGTCCTCGGTTGGTTCTTCGGGTTCATGTTCTGGACGTTCTACATCTTCGCCATCTTTACGGTCTGTATGCTCACCTTCAAGAAGGGTCATACCCTGCTTGGCATCCTCGGCATCTTCCTGCCGTTTCTCTGGCTGATCGGCGCGATCATGCCGGCCAAGCGCGGGTCGCGCTTCGAGATGGAGCAGGCGATGGCACAGCAGGCGCGGATGCAGCAGATGACGAGCTAATCAGTTCGGACCGGCTTGACGAGCGCGGTGCGCGCTGAATGCGAGGACACGCATGATGAACTTCGACCATCGGCTGAGTGAGGTCGAGCGCACGACCAAATGGTGGTGGGTATTCTTGATCACGGGCATCCTGTGGCTGTTCGTATCGATGATCGTCTTCCGGTTCGACATCACCTCAGTTGAGGCTGTGGGAATACTGATCGCCTGCGTCGTGATCATGGCCGGCGTGAACGAGTTCCTCGCGATCGGGGTGACTAAGGGCGGTTGGATGTGGGTGCATGCCATCCTCGGCGTGATCTTCATCGTCTTTGGCATCGCCGCGTTCGTCTATCCGGGGCGGACCTTCGTGACGATGGCATCGATTATGGGCTGGGTGCTGCTGTTCAAGGGCATCTTCGACATCGTCGTCGCCTTTATGACCAAGTCTGTTAACGAGCTCTGGTGGCTGAATCTGATCGTCGGCATCGCCGAGATCGCGCTCGCCTTCTGGGCGGCGGGCTACTTCGGCCGCAAGGTCGTGATCCTGATCGCCTGGGTGGGGGCCTTGGCCTTGCTGCGCGGCATCACCGAGATCATCCTCGCCTTCCAGGTCCGCGCCATCCACAAGCAGGCCGAGCGCGGTACGTTGACCCTGCCGGAGAGCGACAGCCCGGCCATGGCCGCGGGACAGGAAGGATCGGCCGCGCCCGCATGATGGGGATCGGCGGCGCATTTTGCCGCTGACTTCCCGCCGACACGGGCGGTTGCCTCCGCGACGTGGTGGCGTCAGGTCTATGGTGCGAGCTGGCGCAGTCCGGAAGGGCCACACGCCGGCGTTGCGGAGCCGCAACATCCTGTCGTTCACATCTCCTGGCGCGATGCGATAGCGTATTGCCGATGGGCCGGGACACGCCTGCCCGCCGAAGCGGAGTGCCAATACCCCGGACAGCTCGACCGGGAACCTGGGATTCCGGTGCGTGCGTGACGCATGGGGGCGCCGGAGACGAAAGGGAAATTGGTTCGATACGGATGTCCGATAGACTTGCCTACATCATCCTGTCGCCCCTGATCATTCTCGTCGTCGTCGCGATCGTCGATTTGTTCGTGCGGAAGGACATCCCCACCGGCAAGAAGCTCCTGTGGGGGCTGGTTGTCGTCGTCTTTCCGGGGATCGGTCCGCTCGTCTATCTGCTCGCGCGGTATCGCGTCTTTCAGGCGCTCCGTCGATCGATGAGTTGACCGAGTCAGTCGATTCAGGTGCCCCGCCGCCGAGGTGGCTCCATGACCGCAGCTGCATTCCTTGTCTTTGGGGCCGTCGCGCTGCCCTTGCTGGCGTTCATGGCGTGGATCCTCTGGTCACACTGGACTGTCAGGATCGGTCATCGTCAGGCAGGCCTGGTCATCCGTCGCGGCCGTGCCACATCGACGACTCTGAGCGCCGGCTCCCACTTCCTGCCGTCGTTCCGCGGCATCGTCGAGGCGTACCCGGACTTCGAGATGACCTATATGACCATTGCCACTGGCACGGAAGCGATGAGCCGGCGTGATGACGTCGACTTTGCCGATCCGCCGCTGGGCATTGTCGATCGAGAGGCGGCCGGCGCCGATCTGTACTACACGATCCGTTTCCGCATCGTGCTCGGCGAGCTCAAGCAGATCCACGAACGGTTTGGCCCGAATGGGATCAAGGGCATCATCCGTGATCAGAGCCGCCGCGTGATTCAAGAAGCGTTCGCCGATGGTCCGTACTCCGTCATCGATCTGGCCGGGCATGGCCGGGTCGAGCTGGAGCGGGTGCTCGCCGAGCAAATCAAGACCGCCCTGACAGGTGATGGATTCGCGCTGACGCTCTTCACGCTTCAGGAACCAGACCTTCGTGGGCTCGGCGAGTCGCTTCGCGAGCAACGACAGGAGCGGGAGCAGCTCACGCTCGAGGAGCTGCGATCGAAGACCGACGAGGCGCGGCACCGCCGCCTCCAGGCGCGGTTCCACGTGCGGGCGCTGATCGAGACCGAGCGCATACGGCTCCGTGCCGCCACCGATGCCGAGGCATTGAGCGTGCGCACCCAGGCAGAGCTCGCGGCCGATGAGGAGCGCGCGATTCGACGCGCCCTCACCACGGCCAAGGCTCAGGAGATCGAGATCGCGAAGAAGCTTGAGCTCGCCCCGCTGGAAGCAGAGCTACGGTTGCAGCGGGCAGAGGCATTGGCTCGATCGGGTAAGGTGCTCGAACAAGGAGTCTCGGAGCCGTTGCTTCGATTGGAGTCGATCGCAAGCTGGCGCGAGGTGATGGAGCGTTCCGGTGGCCGGTTCTGGCCTGCGCCTATGGCCGGCGGCTATGCGGCCGCGCCCTCGTTCCTCGCCGGCCCAGAGGAAGCTTCGGAATCGGACAATGAGCCGGAGTCGAAGCGGCACGAATGAGAGACAGCTTGATGGCACACGTCTCGCCCCCGTCAGAGGAACCGAAATTGACCGCGCGCGCGCTCGAAGTCTTCGCGATCATCGTGCTCTCGTTGGGCACCATCGGCTCGGCATGGGGTGTCTACCAGTCGTCTTCGTGGAACAGCAAACAGTCCGATCTGTTCAACGCCGCCAACGTCGCCCGGATCGAGTCTTCGAAGGAAACGACGATGGCTACCGCGACGATCGTCTATGACGTGACGCTGGTTGCCCAATCGGCGGCGGCGGTTGCCACGGGGCAGACCGACCTGCAGCAGTTCTACCGAGAAAAGCTGTTTCGGCCGGAATTCCTGCCGGTGGTCGACCGATGGCTGGCCGAGGCAGGCGGCGATCCCACGGCGGTGCGGAACCTGGTTGAGAACGAGGAGTATATCAACGACCTCCTCAGCAAGCCGCGAGAGCTCGAGGACGAGGCCCAGCGACTATCCGTCGAGGCGGAACGGGCGAGCCGCATCGGCGACGATTACATCCTGGTTACTGTGATCCTTGCTACCGCACTATTCTTTGCTGGAACCGCATCAAGTCTCAGTTCGATTCCGCTGCGTATCGCCCTACTTTCCATTGCCACGCTCTCACTCGCGGTGGGCGCCGCCCGCCTTGCCTCGCTGCCGCTCGGCTGATCGCGGCCACAGCATTCGCGGGTCGGCCGGCTCACCCCGGTGATGCGGCCGGTGGGGTGACGACGTTTCATACGCTCAAGCATCAAGATGGTTCGAACGAAACCAGCAAGCGAGGAATCCACGTGGAGCGAGTGTCGCCATTCGGAGTGTTCGGCCAATATCTCGCGGGGATGATGACCCATATTCGCGAAGCCGGCCTGCTACGGGTCGGGATTCGGGCGCTGATCATCTGGGCGATCGACACCGTCGCGATCATTGTGATGGTCGCGATTCTCCCAGGATTCGACGCGGATAGCTTGGGTGCCGCGATCATGGCGGCCCTGGTAATTGGATTGCTCAATGCGCTGGTCCGGCCCCTGATCCTGGCGCTGGCGGTCAATCTGCCGATCATCTTCTTTGGTGTCCTAATCTTCTTTCTCAACGCGGCCGTGATCCTGCTGGCCGGGAGGCTGGTCCCTGGATTCGAGGTTTCCGGGTTGCTCGTCGCGCTGGTTGCGTCCTTCGGCCTCACCGCGATCAACACGGCGCTGACGGCCCTGCTGCACATCAATGACGACGATTCGTTCTACCGGAACGTCGTCCAGAAGTTGCAAACGCGGCAGGGCCTCCTCGTCGAGCCGGAACGCCCCGGTACGGTGATCGTTCAGATCGACGGTCTGGCCGAGCCGATCTTCCGCCGCGCCCTGGCGGAGGGGCGGATGCCAACGCTCGACGGCTGGCTCAAGTCCGGCAGCCACCGGCTTGTCGGCTGGGATTGCGATGTGCCCTCGATGACGTCGAGCGGACAAGCCGGCATCCTCTGGGGCAACAACGCCAACATTCCCGCCTTCCGCTGGTATGATAAAGAGCTTGGTCGCTTGCTGGTTTCGAACCGGCCCGCCGATGCGCGGCTGATCAACGAACGCCAATCGTCGACGAACGGCCTCCTCCAGACCGGCGGCTCCAGCATCAACAACATCTTCACGGGCGGCGCGGAGCGGTCGGTGATGACGATGGCGACGATCGTCGACGAGAACGGCAAGGTGACGGCGGCGCCCCAGGACTTCGCCGGCTTCTTCGCCAGCCCCTACAACCTCACCCGGTTGCTCATGTCCTCCGTCTGGGAGGTCGCCAAGGAGTACTACCAGGCGTGGCAGCAGCGGCGGCGCAAGGTGCAACCGCACATGCACCGCGGCGGGAAATTCCCACTTCAGCGGCTCGGCACCAACGTGCTTCTGCGCGACCTCACCCTCTGGCTCGTGGTCGCGGACATGCAGCGCGGGCGGTTTGTGTCCTATTGCGACCTGCTCGGCTATGACGAAGTCGCGCATCATGCCGGCCCGACCTACATCGATTCGATGCGGACGCTGCGTGAGATCGACATGCAGGTCCACGCGCTGGAAAAAGCGGCGGCGGCGTCGCCCCGTCGCTATCAGTTCGTCGTGCTCTCCGATCACGGCCAGAGTTGGGGCGCCACCTTCCTCCAGCGCTACGGGATCACCCTGGAGCAACTCGTTCGCGGGCTGCTGCAATCGAGCGAGACGGTCCACCAGACGAGCGAGGGCGGCGAGGGCGCGGGCTATGTCAGCGCCGCGCTGAGTCAGATGTCGGCGTCCGGCGGCATGGTCGGCGGTGGAGTGCGCCGGGTCATGCGCACCGGCGCCGACGGCACATCGGTCGAGATCGGACGCGACGCCGAAGACCAAGCCGCTGCCGCCGCCGCCGACATCATCGTCTCGGGCTCCGGCAACCTCGGCCTGATCTCGTTCACGACACAGCCCGGCAGGCTCAGCCGTGAGTTCTTCGATGAACACTACCCGGCGCTCATCGATGGTTTGGTCGCTCACGAGGGGGTCGGCTGGCTCCTGGTGCGGTCCGAACGTCTTGGATCGCTCGTCATTGGCAAGGGCGGTATCCGCTATCTCGATGACGGCCGCGTCGAGGGCGACGATCCGCTGGCGGCATTCGCACCGTCGACGACGGGATTCCTGCAACGGCTCAGCAGCTACCCAAACGTCCCTGACATCGTCGTCAACAGCACCTTGTACGATGCATCGACCGGCGAGGTCGCGGCGTTTGAAGAACTGATCGGCTGCCATGGCGGCGCGGGTGGCATGCAGAACGAGCCGTTTCTGCTCTTTCCATCTGATTGGACGAACGACGACCCAACGCTGATCGGATCGGAATCGGTCCATGCCTTCCTCCTAAAGCACATCCATGGTGCTGGATGACTCACGCGGACCGACGTACCTGACCGCGGACCATGGCGCTTCACCTGGGTGAACGCGCCACCGGGTGAAGACGCGCCACCCACATCGCTCCACACAATGACGTGAGGGTAATGGTGGTCGCCGGTCGTGCAAACGGCGACCGTGGATCGCCGAGGCACAGCGCTTGTCCGCCGGGAGGCGGCCCTTCCGTGCGAAGCCGCGGATCTTCCGGCCGGCGCAACAGGAACTTGATCATGACCAACCACACGAATCACCCAGGTGAGTCCCGGTACGGGGTGAAGACGGCTCACCCGACGAGCGACGACGCTGCCGGCAGTACGGAGGTTGTTCCCCTCCGTCGGCGAGGAACCGTGCGATACGAGATCGTGGTGCGCGGCGAGCTCAGTCCTCGATTCGCATCTGCCTTCAGCGACATGACAACGCATGCAGGCGGCGGGATCAGTCGCATTACCGGCGAGGTGATCGACCAGGCACAACTCCACGGGTTGCTGGAACAGATCCGCGACCTCGGTATCGAACTGGTGAGCGTCACGCCGATCGTCGGAGATGCCGAAGGCCAGGAGATCAGCGAAACACGCGAGGACAGACGGCCGAACCATTGACCGGTTCCGCACCGGCTGAACGGAGGAGGTTGCCGATGAGCCGATGACGATCGGTGCACTACCGGACCAACGCCTTGCGTCGCGGACAGCCCGCTCCGGCCGCGTCGAACAGCACAGGCAGAAGCCAAAGAAGCCCTTGGCGGATGAGCGGGCGATTGAAGCAGACACGTGACACGAGACGCGGCCAGCCTTGAAAGCCCAGCCCGCGTCGTAGGTGGAGGGTCGATGTGGTCAAGCTCGGATACTGCGGGCTTTGGGTGCTATGCGTAATCCTGGGAGCCGTTGCCGGCCTGGTTGTCGGCGGCCTCCTCTGGGCGCTCGGTTTCGAAATCCTGGGCAGCGCCACCGCGTTTGTCGGCGCCGGCGCCGGCGGGATTCTCGCCTTCCTCGGTTTCCTGGCGCTCGGCGACCGCTGGGCCGAACGGCGCTCCCGATCGAGCTCATAAGTGCGGCACGAGCAGCAGATTCGTCCTCACGAGCCGGTGAGCGAGGATATCTGCTTGATGTCGATGCAAGCAAACAGCATGAAGGAGATGTCCGCGATGACAACCACCAGCCGATCCACACAAGCACAGCGGTCCCGCGGCCGAAGCGGTGCGCCGTCGAACACGAAACAGCGAGACGCTGCCGCGTTGGGTGCGGCCGGTGTCGCTGAGCTGGACGACGCGGCCACAGATCTCGGCATTGCCAGCGACCTCCAAGATATCGCCCTCGTCGGCCTGGCTGCCGGCGCATCGGACCTGACCCGTGGCGTCGATGCGATCGTTGTGGCCGACCGCGTGGCGCGGCTGAGCGAAGTGGTCGCGGCCGCCGGCGCCCGTGATGTCGCGCAGGGCGCGGAGATGCTGGCAGCGTCTGATGACCTGGAGGTCCTGAGCGCCGCGGTCGGGCTGATGGGGGCGAGTGACCTCGATCAGGGCATGGCACTGGGACGCATCGCTGGGGAGATGCGCGTTGCCGCGGCGATGGTCGCCCGTCTCCAGATGCCGGTTCTGGCCAACTTTCTCGCGCAGCACAGCGTCACCCTGACCAAGATGGGCGTGCAGACGGTCGTGCGGGCCACCAGCGCCCGCGCGCTGGCGACGGCGGTGGCAGCGACGGGCACCCAGATCTCCGACTTGAGCGCCGAGGAAGTCGCCGAGGGAATCGTGCGTATGGCCGCCGCCGAGGCCGCCTCGGAGCGGAGCGATGAGATCGCCGCCGTCGGCGCGGACCTGATCGCCCGGGGCGCCACCGAAGTGGAAGTTGCTGCCGCCGCCGGTAGCCTGGCACGCGAGGCCGCCGCTGCTGGTGTGGCCGAGGTGGCGACGGGCGCGGCCGCCGTTGGTGCTGCCATCGCCGAGGAAGACGAGGCCGGTGGCAAGAAGGGCGGACGGTAGTCTGCCGGCCGGTCAGCGGTGCTGAACCGAGGGCGACGTCACCGCGCGACCCGCGATCGAATTTTTGTCGAGGAGCAACCTGCGATGTGTCTTGGATGCCTGTTCGCCGGATTGGCAGCGACCTTCCCGCGGGTCGGCCTGCTGTTGATCTGGCTGTTCACTGACTGGGTCGATGCGGTTTTTGACACCTGGTTCTGGCCGCTGCTCGGATTCATCTTCCTCCCGTTCACCGTGCTGATGTACATCCTCGTCGACCTGGTGACGGTGGGCGACATCGAACTGGGCGGATGGCTCCTGATCGGGCTGTCGGTCCTGGTCGACCTTTCTCATTGGGGACAGCTGCTTTCGAACCGCGACAACGGGGTCGCGATGTACAACCAGTACGGGCCAGGCGCTGGCCACGCGGCCCCATAGAACGCCGCGAGGACGAACGAGCGAGGGATAGCCATGCCAGCAGCATCGGACAAGCGGACCTCACCGCAGGGGATCAGCCGGTGGCTGCCTGGCCTGGCGTCCGTCCGTCACTACGATCGGTCCTGGCTCTCGGCGGATATCCTCGCCGGTGTGACGGTCTGCGCGATCCTTATCCCGCAGGGGATGGCCTACGGCGAGCTTGCCGGACTGCCGCCCGTCACCGGCCTCTACGCCGCGATCGGGGCGATGGTGCTCTATGCGCTGGTTACCTCGACGCGGGCGGTGATGGTTGGCCCGGAGGCGGGCGTCGCGATCATCGTCGCATCCGTGATCGCCCCCCTTGCCGCCGGCAGCGATCCCGCCCGTGCCGCCGCCCTGGCCGGCGTCTTGGGACTCCTCGTCGCCGGCATCCTTGTCGTCGGCGGCCTCGTGCGGGTTGGCTTCATCGTCGACTTCGTCTCGAAGCCGGTGCTGTCCGGCTATATCATCGGCGCGGCGGGAATCATCATCGCCAGCCAGTTGGGGAAGCTTTTTGGCTTCTCGCTTGAGCAGGAGGATTTCTTTCCCAAGATCTGGGAGTTGCTTTCGAACCTTGATCAGACACACAGACTCACATTTCTCATCGGTGTCCTGCTCATCATCACGCTGCTGTTACTGAAGCGGTTTGTCCCAAAGGCGCCGAGCGCGCTGATCGTGCTCGTGCTTTCGACGATCGCCTCGGCGGCTTTCAACCTCGACGATCGCGGCGTCGCCACGCTGGGAGCAATCCCGGCCGGGCTGCCCCGGCCGGGATTGCCGGACGTGACCGCCGGCGACATTCATACCCTTCTTCCGGCCGCGCTCGGGATCGCGTTGATCGCTTTTACCGAAGGCGTGCTCACTGCCAGGGCATTCGCCGAGAAACGGAAGGAACCGCTCGACGCAAACCAAGAGTCCATTGCCTTTGGCTTCGCCAACGCCGGCGCCGCTCTCTTTCAGGGATTCCCGATCGGGGTGAGCCAATCGCGCACGGTCGTCGATGACTCCGCCGGTGGGAAGTCGCAGCTCGCGGCGATTGTCGCGACCGCCCTGGTCGTCATCTTTCTTTTGTTCTTCACCGCCCTGCTCGAACCGCTGCCGTCTGTCGCGCTGGGCGCGATCGTCGTGGTCGCGGCCCTCGGCCTGATCGAGATTCAGCCGTTGCGGGAATTGGCACGGGTGGACCGCACCGAACTCACCCTGGCGATCGTCGCGCTCTTTGGCGTGCTGATTCTGGGCATCCTGCAGGGAATCATGGTCGCGGTGCTGCTGTCGCTGCTGGTGCTGCTCGCGAAGATCACGCGGCCGCACGATGCGATCCTGGTCCACGACGACACGATCGATGGCTTCCGCGAGATTGAGGAGGCCGAGATAGTTCAGGCGGCCTCCGGTCTGATCGTCTATCGATTTGATGCCCCACTCTTCTTTGCAAACGCGTCGACCTTCGCCGAACGGGTTGGAGAACTCGCCACAACTGATGTCGTCCCGGTTCGGCGGATCATCATCGATGTTGAGCCGATCGTGACCATCGACACCACCGCCGCCGACACGCTCCTCAAGCTCCACACCTCGCTCTCCGAACGGGGTGTGTCATTGGGCGTCGCCCGCGCCAACGAATCGGTGATGGACATGCTCGGGCGGATGGGCGTGATCGCCGCCATCGGACCGGAGAACTTCTACCCAAACGTTCGCGCCGGACTTCAGGCATGGGTGTCCGGCCGCGGCCAGCTCGCTCACGCCACGACTGAAGGTACATAGTCGATGATCCACTTAGAGGAAATGGAGACGTACCGTGAGTGGATCGAGCTCGCGGGGCGGTTGATCGAATCGGTCGGCGTGATCGTCATCCTCGCCGGTGTCGCCGCGGCGATCGTCCAGTTTATCCGGGGCGTCATCAGGGGCGAGCAGATCGGCGGACTGCGCGGGCAACTGACCCACCAGATGAAGGTTCGGATCGGACTGAGCCTGCTGCTTGGGCTGGAGATCCTGGTCGCGGCGGACATCGTCGACACCGTGATTCTGGCGCCGACGCTTGAAAACGTCGCGGCGCTGGGGTTGCTCGTGCTGGTGCGGACGTTCCTGACCTGGTCGGTTGTCCTCGAGATCGAGGGGCGCTGGCCGTGGCAGAAGGGTGCGCACGAGGCTGAACCGCCGAGGGATGCGCCGATTGCGGTCGGGCCGGTCGAATCCTGAGCGACCCCTCATTGAACCAACGAGTCCCGTAACCATGTGTTCTAGTGACGTGGGCGATTCGTCGTATGCGAAGAATCTCTTGGTTCACGCTTCTGCGCGGGGCTTGGTCGATCCTCATCGGACTTGCACTCCTGCTCCAGACCAGTTGGAGCCAGGACGCGCTGCTTAACTTCATGGCCTTATACTGGCTGGTTGGCAGCATCGTCACCATTCGGTGGAGCGTTGCAGGCATTCGATTGCGTCGATTTTCGTTGGCCAGCGGCATCGTCGGTGTCATCACGAGTGCCGTCATCCTCCTTCGCTCAATTCTCTATGGATATGTTGATCGAGGAGTGATGATGACGGCGCTGGGAGTCGTTATCCTCCTCGCCGGAATCATGCACGCGGGTGAGAGTCTGCTCGTCAGAGGACGCGCGAAACGAGCGCTCGTGTGGGCCGGCATCGCCCTCGGCATATTCGAGGTCGTTCTCGGGATGGTCATTGTGATCGCGCCCTATTTGCGCGACGGTCTTGCGGTTGCGCTGGCGAGCAGTTGGGCAATCCTCGGCGGCATCGCCCTGGTGTACGACGCGCTCCGTTTGCACCGGGCGGCGCGACTCGCGGATTCGCCCGAACGTGATGTGGAGGAACCCGATCTATCACCTGGGTGACTAGCGGTGCTGGGTGAAGCCCGATCACCCGCTCGTGCCCTACCTTCAGGATACGGACGGAAATCGCGAGCAATGAGGTCCGCAGAGAGTGACCGCCTCGTGCGGTGCGATGCCGGCGTAATGGTCGCCGGCTGGGTAAGGAGGTCAACCATGTCAATCGGGCCGGTGGAACTGGTGGTGATCAAATTCCCCGGGAATCAGTTCAAGGGCGAGATCGCGCCGGCACTCACCGAATTGGTCGAGAACGGCATCATCCGCATCATCGACATCCTCTTCGTCATGAAGGATGAGAACGGCACGGTCGAGATGGCCGAGATCAACGACCTCGCCGCGGATGACTACACCGTCTTCGATCCGATCGTTCAGGATGTGACCGGGATGCTGTCGCCGGACGATGTTCAGTTCTTCTCGGAGTCGATGGAACCGAACTCGTCGGCGGCGCTGATGCTCTTCGAGAACGCTTGGGCGACTCGATTCCGCGACGCCGTATTGAACGCGAAGGGTGAGCTTATCTTGAATGAGCGTATCCCCCGCGCGGTGATCGAAGAGTTGACCCAAGCCGAGGCGGTCGCCGGCGTTTAGGGTTTTTGGACGCCCGCATGGGCGAGAGGAGGATGCTTCACATGGTGATGCGAAGGCGCGCGATGGTCCGGCGTGGTCCGGGACTGGTCGGCACGATGGCACGGACGGCGGTCGTCGCCGGCACCGCCGCCGCGACGGTCGGCGCGGTCAGCAGTCATCAAGCGAGAAAGGCACAGGCGAAGCAGGAGGAGCAGGCGGAGGAAGCAGCCGCGGTCCAGTCACAGCAGGACGTGGCCGAGCTTCAGCAGCAGATGGCCGCGATGCAGGCGCAGCAGGCTCAGGCGGCGATGCAGGCCCAGCAGCCGGCGCCCGCCGCCGGCACCGACCTGACCGCACAGCTCCAGCAGCTCGGACAGCTCAAGGCCTCCGGCGTGCTTTCTGACGAAGAGTTTCAGGCGGCGAAGGCGAAGCTGCTCGCCGGTTGATTCGCTCAGATCACGTGGTCAGATGTCATAGGTGTAACGGCTGGGTGCGGTACCGGATGTGAGTCATCCGCCGCACCCGGCCGTTGCCGTCATTGAGCGAACCGCATCGTTCCCGAGTCGAACATGATCTCCAGGAAGAGTTGTCCGTCACGGAAGAAGTAGCTGGCGACGCCGTTCAACTGCTGCAAGTACCGATCGCTGAGCGACCCCGGCGGACAGGCGGCCAGCGTCGTCACCTGAAAGTTCAGGGTGAGCTGATTGCCGCTGACGGTGTAACTACCGGCGGCTCGGTTGCAGTCCACCTGTGCGGCGGCCGTGCCGTCGGGCATGAGCTGCAGCGTGTAGCGGCTCGGATCGGTCGGGACGAATCGCTGACCGTCGTTCAACAGCGTCTCCTGCCAGCGAAAGACGGGACCGACCAGGGTTGGTGTCGACGAGCCGCCACCAGGACCGGGCCGGAACAGGGTACCCGGTGCGCTCAGGCAGAAGAAGACGGCTTCGAGCGGCGACTCAACCATCGTGTAGTCGTTGGCGAAGCTCGGCGCAGACGGCGAGAAGCCGCGGAAGCGCTGCTGGACCGGGTCCAACCGGAAGATCGACAGAACGACACCGGGCGGTGAGACGGCGTTGGCGACCGTGCCCATCGGCGTCCCCACCGGCCAGGTGAGCGCCTGATTGCTACAGCCGGTCGGCAGTGGCACCCGCTCGGTCTGTGGCTGACCTGTCGAAATCGTGGCGGTCGTGGTGGCGCTCGCCTGCTGGCCGGTGGCCGGAACCGTGACATTGAGCGTTACCGTGTAGGTTCCGGCCGCGCTGTAGGTGTGGCTGGGTGTGCGGCCCGTGCCGCTGGCGCCGTCGCCGAAGGTCCAACTGAAGTTGACGGCAACGTCGGCGGGGAGTGGCGAGGCGGACCCCGTCATTGCCACCGGCTGACCGACAGCACCGGTGTAGGGACCGCCGGCGTTGGCGCTGAGCGTCGGCGACCCGGCCCTGATCTGGGCGGTCGTGCTGTCCGTGGCCGTCTCACGGCCGGCGAGAACGAAGAGGGTCACCGTGACCGTATAGGTCCCGGGATTGCTGTAGACGTGGGCGGTGGTTTGGCCCATGTCGCGGGTGCCATCGCCGAAGTCCCACTCAATCTCAATCGCGGTGTTCGGTGGGCGGCCGCCAAGGTCGAACCGGGACGAGAAGATGATGTTGTCGCCTACCTGCCCCGAGTACGGGCCACCGGCGCTGATCGACAGCTGACCCGGCACCTGGCCGCCGGAGACTTCGACGGTGGTACTATCCGTTGCCGTCTCGCGGCTGGCCAGGAGAAACAGCGTCACGGTCAGCGTGTAGGTTCCCGGCTGCGTATAGACATGGGAGGTCGTCTGACCGCTGCCGGTTTCGACCGTGCCGTCGCCGAAGTCCCAATCAAAACTGATTGCGGTTGTCGGCTCTCGGCCGCCAAAGTCGACGGCGGCCATCACGACCACGGGACTACCGACCTGGCCGGTGTAGGGTCCACCGGCGGACACGCGCAATTGCCCTGGTTGCGCTGCCGCACGGTCACCGCCAACCAGCAGGACGCCGGCCACGATGATGAGCGCAACTGCCAGTGCAACCGGCCGGATGGGGTGGAGCAAGCGTTGACCAGAATCAGCAGTGCGCATGCAAACACGCTCCTTCCAACGACTGGTTTCGTGGGATGTCAAGCAACGACGAGCATTGGTCCGGTCACAGTCATCGGTTACGACGTCGTAGTTTGGTGACCGTTGCTTCGGGCCGTATCATCAAGGAGTCAGGTGATTCGGGTCAAGGGTCTTGTCGGAGAAAATCGCTTCTGTGGACCGTACGACGGTACCTGGTGCGTCTGACCGAAGCGGGAACAGCTCGCATTCCTCCTTGTCACCTGCCTTCCCACGTTGTTTGTGCCTGTGGGTTAATCCATTTGCCGAATGTCTACTCTTACGGTCAATAGGCGCGTAAGCTAACCAGTGTGCATTTACAAATGTCAATTGAACTTCCGATTACACCGCGTCGATGGCTGAGCACAACTGATTACTGGGCGAAGAGATGAACAGCCGCGCGTGGGCGATGCCGGAGCCGGCACATGCATCATTTCGAGAGCGTCGTCGTGCAAGAAGATGATCGTTCCCCCGCGGGCTTCCGGCGCACGCGGCTGCTTCGGCCCCGCGTCATGCCGGATGTCGTCGTGCGCACCCGACTGATCGGCCGGTTGCATGAAGGACTTCGCCGCCCGCTCACCCTGCTCGCATCCCCGCCCGGATTCGGCAAGACGACGCTGCTCAGCAGTTGGGCCGCTCAGGAGCTGATGCCGGTGGCGTGGCTTTCGATCGATGAGCCGGGCGACACCCTGGCGTCGTTTGTCGCTCACATGATCGGTGCGGTGCAAACGGTGGAGCCGGGAATCGGCCGCGAGACGCTTGGTCTCTTGTCCCTCGGCACTCCCCCGGCGCCGCAGACCCTGGCGGCGGTCCTCGCCGATGAGCTGATCGACCTCGCGGACGACATCGCCCTCGTGATTGATGACTACCATTTGATCTCCGATCCGAGCGTGCACGAGTTCGTCAGCAGCCTGCTCGATCATCGATTGCCATCGGTTCATCTGATTCTGGCGACGCGGGCCGATCCGCCGTTGCCGCTCACGCGCCTTCGGATGCGCGGTCAACTGTCGGAGTTCCGCGCGCCAAGCCTTCGGTTCACGGCCGAAGAGACGGCGGTGTTCTTCAAGCAATCGACCGATGTCGCACTTGACGCGGCAACGGTCGCGCGCATCGAGCAGCGGGCGGAGGGCTGGCCGGCCGGCCTGCGCCTGGCGGCGCTGACGTTGCAGGAAGGCGCCACACCGGACGCCGTGCTCGCCGCGTTCGAGGGCAGGCGGCTGCGCGGCCTGATGCAATTCCTGATGGAGGAGGTGCTCGCCGTCCAGCCGGCGGATCTCCGCCAATTTCTTCTGCGCACTTCGATCGTCGAGCGGATCTGCGCGCCGCTGGCGGCGGTCTTGTTGGACGATGGCACGTCCGACGGCTCGGCCGAGTCGATGCTCGACCGGATCGCGCGGGCGAATCTCTTTCTTCTGCCTCTCACCGAAGACCCGAGCTGGTATCGCTATCACTCCCTCTTTCGCGATGCCCTGCGCGATTACCTCGGCGTCACCACCGGCCCGGACGGAGTGGCTGCCTTGCATATGATCGCGTCTCGCTGGTTTGCCGGCCGCGGTATGGTCCGGCCGGCGATCACTCATGCCCGGGCCGCCGGCAATGACGAGGCGGCAGCCCGCATCGTCGAACAGAACATTCATGTGGCGTTGAACCGTGACGATTTGCCGGCGCTGGAGTCGTGGCTTGACCTCCTGCCTCCTGATGTACAGGCCGCCCGGCCCGCTCTCATCCTGGGACGGTCCTGGATTGCCGACCAACGGGGCAGCTGGGTGCTGCATGGCCGCTTGGTCGACGAAGCCAGGGTCCGGCTTGAGGCCGGCGCCCCGGCGATGGACGCGGCAACGGTTGCCGCGCTGGAGGGCGAGTTGGAAACGGCGCGGAGCGTGCGCCTCCTGGATGCGGGCGATGGCGCCGCCACTGCCGAGGCTGCGCGTCGCGCGTTGGCGTTGCTGCCGAACACCCATCGCTACGTGCTCAGTATCGCCAATCACCAGCAGGCGTTTGCCGAACTGATAGCTGGGAGAGTTGAGGCGGCGGTCCAGTACCTTACGTCGTTTCTCGACGGATATGATCGGCCCCCGGATGTGGTCTGGGTGCGGACACTCCTTGCGCTGATGCGTGTTCACGCCCGCGCGGGCAATCTCACCGAGGCAGGTCAGGTGGCGGCGCACGTCCACCGGCTGGCCCCTGAACTCGGCTACTTGACGTTCCGCTCGTGGGCGGACTATCAGCTCGGAGCAATTGCGTATGACCTGAACGATCTCCATGCCGCCCGCGGGCACTTCTCGGCCGTGGTAGCGGACCCACTCTACGCTCACTCGACACCGCTCCGCGACGCCTCGTTCGGCCTAGCGCTGATTCAACGGGCGACCGGTCAGGCGGCTGAAGCATGGCGAACGCTGGATCAGTTGAAAGATTTCTTTCGGCAGATGGCGAACATCGAACAAGCAACGCTGGCGCGCGCCCTGCAAAGCCATTTCGCCCCGGCCGCCGGTTCCGACACCTTGACAATTCTGAATGCCCTGGGCCCGGGGAGTCGTCCTGCCGGCCTGGTGGGCATGCTCGGCAACCCGATCGTGATCCGCATCGAGGCACTTGTCCGCCATGCCGGCGCCGCGAGTCTTGCCGAAGCCGAGACGCTGCTCAATGGACAACTCGCCGAGTCCCGCCGGTTGCACTTTGTCAGGGCGGAGATCGAGCTTCTCGCCCTGCAGTCGGTGCTCTTGCAGACGCAAGGTGATCCGGACGGCGCCGCGGCCACGCTCGGGAGGGCCTTGGCGCTCGCGGAGCGGGAAGGCGTCGTTCGCATCTTCCTCGATCGAGGGTCGCTGCTCGCCGATGTGTTGCGCCCGCTCCGCTCGCACGCGCGGCACGGGGCATTCGCCGGCCGATTGCTCGCGGCCCTCGCGGCAGAGACGCCGAAAAGCACCGGTCGCATGGAGTTCGGCGGCCCCGTCGCGGTGCCGGCAGCCGAGGTGTCGGACACCCTCACCGACCGAGAGATTGAGATTCTGAAGAAGCTGGCCGCGCGCCTCACCTACAAAGAGATTGCCGATGCGCTCGTCATCTCGCCCTTCACCGTGAAGGGGCACGTCAGCAATATCTACGGCAAGCTCGCCGTGTCCGGTCGGCGGGCGGCGCTTGCCAGGGCACGGTCGCTTGGCTTGCTTGCCGAACTGTAAGCGCTGCAACCGCCGTGGCGGTGCCGGTCGCAAGATAGTCCGAAGATAGTCCACAGTGGCCCGCGCTGCTCACCCGCGATGGGGACAAACTTGCAACAGGCGGTCATCGCCCGGCGGAAATCTATCCACGGGTCCGCCGCCGCGCGGATGAGGGGCCGCGGTGAATGTCGAGCGACGGGCCTGCCACGTATGCAATCTGGGTGCATGGCGCGATCAGCCCTGAGTGGGTCGATCGGCTCGGGGGACTGCACGTCCGCCAGGTGACGGCGGGCGCGCAACCGATGACCGAGTTGGTCGGAGACGTCGTCGACCAGACGGCGTTGGCCGGCGTGCTCAGCATCTTATTCGACCTCGGCCTGCCGATCGTCTCGGTGGGCCGGTTGGCCGAGCTGCCACCAGGCAGAGCACCACCCTCAGGAGAACAAGCATGAGCGATCCGGTGGTCCGATGCGGTACTGCCGGAAGTCGCAGTGTATGGCGGTGAGGTGCTCAAGACGTCACTGCCTGCTGACGTCGAAGCACGGTTGCAGGCGGCTCTTATGGCAGAGGAGCAGTACTATCGGATGGGCGTAGGCTCGAATGCCCGCTTGGAGTGAATGCTTGTGAGCAGGCTGCAATGGATTTTCTCAATGTGTGAGGAGGTTGTCTGATGGCGATTGGACCGGTGGAGTTGCTCGTGGTCAAGTTCCCCGGCAATCAATTCAAGGGAGAGATCATTCCCGAACTGACGGCACTGGTGGAGTCGGGCACGATTCGCGTGCTCGACATCGTCATCGTCACGAAGGACGGGGAAGGCAATGTCGCGATGGTCGAGGTGCAGGATCTGGATCTGGATGATACCGTCTTCGATCCGGCGATCGCCGACCTGACCGAGTTGCTCACCGAAGAGGATGTTGCCCACTTCGGAGCGATGCTCGAGCCGAATTCGTCGGAGGCGGTGATGCTGTTCGAGAACACCTGGGCGACGCGCCTCGCCACGGCGCTGCGCAACGCCAACGCGGAGGTCGTGCTCAACGAACGCATCCCCCGCTCTGTGATCGAGGAATTAGTGGCGAGTGCCGTCGCGGACTAGGAGCGCGCCGGCGCACGTACAGCAGCAGACAAGGAAAGGAATCGAATCGATGCGACGAGGCAGGCCGAGTCTTTTGGGGACGATGGCGCGGACGGCGGTGGTGGCCGGGACAGCGACGGCGGTATCGGGAAGGGTGGCTGCCGGACAGCAACAGAAGGCAGCAGCCCAGCAGGCTGAGGCAGCCGCCAAGCAACAGACACAGCAAGATCTCGCGGCAATGCAGCAACAATTGGAAGCGATGCAGGCGCAGCAGGCGCAGGCGGCGATTGTCGAGGCGGCGCCCGGCGCGGCGGGTGACGACGTGCTGGCGCAGATCACGCAACTGGCGCAACTCAACGCCTCCGGCGTCCTCACCGATACACAATTCGCCGAAGCGGCAAGGTCTCGGCTCCTTGCAGGCTGATTGAGGGAGCGTCGATTCGGCCGGTTTCCATGCCGGCTGAGTGCGTTCGCACGACTATGACCACTTCATCTGCATCGGCTACCAGTACAGCCACGACACCGTACACGTCCTGGCTGCCCATGATCGTGATCATGCTGGCGCAGATTCAGATGGCCTTCAACGTGAACGCGCTACCCGTCTCCGTCGGCGGTATCGTCGACGACTTCGACACATCGGCGACGTCGGTCGGTACGGCGCTCGTTATCTATTCACTCTTTGTTGCTGCCTTCGTCATGCTCGGTGCGAAGATCGGCAAGCTGGTCGGTGAGCGGCTCGTCTTTCAAGTAACGGTGGTCGTCCACGGCCTCGCGATGGGCTTGATGGCAGTCAGCCCGGATGTTGACCTGATGAACTACGCCCAGGCGATCGCCGGACTGGCGGCAGCAGGCCTGGTGCCGAGTCTGGTCGTGCTGATCGCCGCCAACTATCAGGGCAGGCAGCAGGAGCAGTGTCTGGGGCTGCTCGCGGGCACGTCGGCCATGGCCGGGGTTTTGGCATTCCTGATCGCAGGCTTTCTGGGCACGGTGCTGACCTGGCGCTATTCGTTCGGCCTGATCGTCGTCCTCGCGGCAGCCGTCCTCATGCTCAGCTTTCGGCTGAAACCCGTTGAGCGTCAGCCGGGTATCAAGATCGACACGGTCGGCGCGACGATGGCGGCGCTGGCGATCATCGGCATCACCTTCGGCTTCAACAGCCTCAACTCGTGGGGGTTGCTCCTCGCGCGTCCCGATGCGCCGTTCGACATTCTCGGACTCTCGCCAGCGCCGTTCATCGTGCTGATCGGGGCGATCATCGGCCAGGGTTTCTTCGCCTGGTCGCACAAGCGTCAGGCGATCAACCAGGCGCCGCTGCTTTCGCTGGAGGTGCTTGACTCCAAGGAGGAACGCAATGCCATCTTTGCAATGCTGATCATCGGTGCCCTCGGCCCGGCGGTGAACTTCCTGATCCCGCTCTACATTCAGATCGTGCAGGGCCGCAGTAGCCTGCAAACATCGGTGGCGGTCGTCCCCTATGCCCTCTCGATCTTCATCGCCGCCGTCATGATCGTGCGCCTCTATGATCGGCTGACGCCGCGTCAGATCGGGAGCTTCGGCTTCCTGGTGGTTTCAGCCGGACTGGTGATCCTGGCCCTCTCGATTCACAACGATTGGGGCACGCCGGCCGTGATCGTTGGCCTGGTGATCCTTGGCCTCGGCGAGGGTGCATTGCTGACCCTGCTGTTCAATGTACTCGTGTCAGCGTCGCCCAAGCGACTGGCCGGCGATGTCGGCGCGCTACGCGGCACGGCAAACAATCTCTCGACCGCCGTTGGCACGACCGCCGCCAGCCTGTTTTCCGTCGGCCTGCTCAGCCTGATCGTCACGAGCAGCCTGGTCAACAACCCGACCATCCCCGCTGATCTCAAGGTTCAGGTTCCGCTCGACAGCATCAACTTCGTCAGCAACGACCAATTGCTCGAGACACTGGACGATACGGACGCGACACCTGGTCAGGTGGAGGAAGCGGTACGGATCAATACAGACGCGCGGCTGCGCGCGCTTCGGGAGACCTTCTTCATCCTCGCGGCGATCGCGCTGCTGGCGATCATTCCCTCGCTGGGGCTGCCACACTATGTCCCCGGCGAAGTGCCGGCCGGTTCGCCGGATGATGAAACGAACGATCCCACGAAACAAGCAACCCCCGCAGCATAGGAGGCCGCGATGACGCAATCAGCAAGCTCTCAGGCAGGCAGCACTGTGATCGAGGTGACCGTCCGGCAGGGCGATGTCCTGCAGGAGCGGTCCGAACTGGCGATGCTGGCCACGTTCGAGGACGCGCCACTGCCGCCTGCGGTAGCCGGGCTCTTCGACCCCAGTGACTATACCGGCAAGGCAAAGCAATCACTCCTCCTCTATCCGCATGACGCCGTTGCCCCGCATCGGCTCTTGCTGGTCGGACTGGGCAAGGCCGACGCGCTGAACGCCGAGACGATCCGCGAGGCCGCCGCCGCCGCCGTGCGCCGTACCCGCGAACTCCAGGTGGCGGCGTTCACGCTCGGCGTCGCCGGCGACCTGCCGCTGTCCCCGGAACTGGTCGGCCAGGCGTTCGCCGAGGGGATCGAGCTTGGCACGTATCGATTCTGGCGGTATCGCACCGGCCTGACCGAGGAGCAGAAGTTTGAGGTCGAGCGCGTGACCGTGTTCGCGGCCAGCGACCGCGAGGCGGCATTCCGCACCGGCTTCGCGAACGGCGTGACGATCGCCCGCGGCGTGATGCTGGTCCGTGACCTGGTCAACAGCCCGCCCTTCACGATGAACCCGGCCAGGCTCGCCGACGAGGCGTCGGCCGTGGGGGATCGGCTCGGTTTGAAGATGACCGTGTTGAACGAGACCCAACTGGTCGAGCAGGGTTTTGGTGGCATCATGGCGGTCGGCAAAGGCTCGGACAACGAGCCGCGCTTCGTCGTGATGGAGTACGGCACGGCGGGCGCCGATACGCCGACGATCTGCATCGTCGGCAAGGGCATCACCTTCGACTCCGGCGGTCTCTCGATCAAGCCGGCCGACGCGATGGAGACGATGAAGAATGACATGAGCGGCGCCGCCGCCGTGATCGGCACGATGCAGGTTACCGCCGAGCTAAAGCTGCCGCTACATGTCGTCGGCATCTTCAGCGCGGCGGAGAATATGCCGAGCGGTGAAGCCTACCGACCCGGCGATATTGTCACCACCCTCAGCGGTAAGACGATCGAGATCCTCAACACTGATGCGGAGGGACGCGTCGTCCTCTCCGACGCGCTGTTCTACGCGCAGCGTTATAAGCCCGCCGCGATCGTCGAGCTCTCAACCCTCACCGGGGCGATGATCATCGCGCTCGGGGAGCACGTCACGGGCCTGATGGCGACCAACCAGGAACTGGCCGATAAGATCAGTCGGGCGGGCGACGCCACCGCCGAGCGGGTGTGGCAGCTCCCCCTGTGGGACGAGTACCACCAGATGGTCAAGAGCGAGGTGGCCGACCTCAAGAACATGGCCGGGCGGGCGGCCGGCTCGCTTACGGCCGGCGCCTTCCTCGCCGCATTCGCAGGCGACTACCCCTTCGCCCATCTCGACATCGCCGGCACAGCCTGGGCCGAAAAGGAAACCAAACCCTATGAGCCGCAGGGCGGTACAGGCGTGGGTGTGCGCCTGGTCACCGAGTTCTTGCGGGAATACAAACCGTAGCGCGGCGGGTGGGCGCCGGCACTCACCCTGGATGCCCGCCCAGCGCGACGTTGAACTTCGCGCGGGTGCGGCCGCGCCGATGACACTCCCGGCTCGTTGGAGGATGAGATGACAAGTGGCGACGCGGCAATGGAGGCGGGTGAGAAAAAGAGTGGCGCCATCGACAAGCTGCTGGGCGGCATCGAAAAGGTGGGGAACATGGTTCCCCATCCGGCGATCATCTTCATCGGTCTCTGCGTCCTCGTGATCGTGCTCTCGGCAATACTGGCGCTCTTCAATGTTAGCGTGACCTATGACGTGATCGCGCAGCCGCCGACGCCGGTGGAAGAGACCGATCTCACGGGAACCACCGCTCCGGACCTGATCTTCCCGGTGGAGACTTATGAAGAAACCGACTTCGAAGTCCAGCAGAACACGATCGAGATCGAAAGTCTCCTGACGATCGATGGCATCCGCTTCCTCTTCACGTCCTTTGTGCCGAACTTCGCGGGGTTCAGCGTCGTCTCCGTCATCTTCGTCGCGATGATCGGCGTCGGTGTCGCCGAAGGCGCCGGCCTGATGGGGGCGTTGATTCGGAAGCTGGTCGCCGTCGCTCCCGCCGGTGCGCTCACCTTCATCATCGTCTTCGTCGGCGTACTGTCGAGCATCGCCACCGATGCCGGCTACCTGATCCTGATTCCCCTGGGCGCCGCCGCCTTCCTCAGCGTCGGCCGGCACCCGCTCGCCGGCCTGGCGGCGGCGTACGCTGGTGTCAGCGTCTCGTTCGCGGTCAACGCCCTGATCACGCCGCTCGATGGCCTGCTGACCGAGGTCACGAACGAAGCGATTCAGATCGCGTCTCCCGGCGAGACGATCGGCATCACCGCGAACCTCTGGTTCTCGATTGCGTCCTCTCTGTTCACCGCGATCGTGGTCACCATAGTCACGACGCGGATGATCGAACCTCGGCTCGGCGCGTATCGGGCTGAGCCGGTCGATTCGGAGATCTCGGGGCAGGACCAGGTGATGTCTGCCGGGACCGACCAAACCGAGCCTGAGGTGGATCAGGCAGCGGAATCACGGGGATTGCGCTACGCCTTGTACGGCTTTCTGGGTAGCGTGGTGGTCATCGCCCTCCTGACCGTCATCCCTGGCGCTCCCTTGCGCCATCCCGATACCGGCGGCATCATCGGCGATTCCCCGTTCATGGACAGCCTGGTCTTCCTGATCTCGATCATCTTCCTGGTGGCGGGCATCGGCTACGGCTTCGGCGCCAAGACGTTCAGCAACAGCGTCGATGTGGTCAACTCGATCCAGAAGACCTTCGCCGGGCTGGCCGGCCTCGTCTTCATGTTGCTGATCATCAGCCAGTTCATCGCCTACTTCAATTTCAGCAACATGCCCACCGCCGCCGCCGTCGGGTTGGCTGACCTGCTGGAGCGGATCGATCTTGGCGCCATCTGGCTCTTGATCGGGTTGATCTTGATCATCTGCCTGCTCGACATCATCATGCCGGGCTCACTGCCAAAGTGGGCGATCTTCGCACCGATCTTCATCCCGCTGTTCATGCGCCTGGGCGTCGCGCCCCAAACGGTGCTTGCCGCCTATCGGGTCGGCGACTCGCCGTTCAACGTCATCACGCCGATGATGGTCTACCTGCCCTTCATCGTGCTCACCGCCCAGCGATATCAGCGCGACGCCGGGCTAGGGACGATCATCTCGCTCATGATCCCGTACACCGTGGTCGTCTTAATTACGTGGCTGATCTTCTTTGTGCTCTGGTACGTGATCGGGATTCCGCTTGGTCCAGGGTATCCGGTGGAGATCTAGCAAGGCCTATGGAAAGTGCCGGATCACGCAACGAGTGCCCAGCAGATGACGGACATCCTTTCAAACAGAGCGGTTGACCCGCGCCCGCGAGGTCCGCTGCACCTGGAGGGTAAGCAGGATTGATCGCGCAGATCGTCGTACTGGCGGCGCTCGGCCTCGACACGATCGCCGTCGCGATCAGCTTCGGCCTGGCGGGCATCCATCGTTCGCGCTGGCTGCGGGTGGCGCTGATCGTCGCGCTGTACAGCGTCCTCATGCCGGTGATCGGCCTGCTCGCCGGGGAAAGCCTCAGCGACCGCGGGGCGGCGGCCGCTGTCTATCTCGCCGGCCTCGGGCTGATCGGCGCCGGCGTCTACGGCCTGTTCACGATACCGAGCGCGGGACATGAAGAGGCGATGGTGGTCGAGGCCATGCTCGAAGAGGATGTGATCGACGAGACGAAGATCGAGGACCGGCCATCCGGCCTATCCACTCAGGCGCTGCACACCACCGCGATCCTGGGCAGCGTCGACAAGCTCGCCGTCGGCCTCGCCCTGGGAGCGCAGGATGTTCAGCCGGTCGGCGCACTCATCTATCTCGCGGTCCAGTCGTTCGCGCTCGCGTTCTTTGGCATCTCCTTCGGCAGACGGTTGGGGGCGACCCTGGGCCATCGCGCGGAGGTACTGTCAAAGATCCTGTTGATTGGGATCGGCGCGCTGATCATCGTCAGCCAGGTGTTCGATCTGAAGTTCATCATCGATGAATAGTATGCGAACGCTCAATCGGGCCAGAGGAGGGTGATGACTCCGCGACCGCTATGGCAGCGGCGACGGCCGGCCGGCTCGGGCGCGATGTTCAAAGAGGAGGATGTGATCGACAAAGCAACAGTCGATGCAAAGACCGACGGCCAATCAGCTCAAGCGCGGCATACCGCACACACGCATTCGAAACCTCGAAATCGGAGAACCAGCAGATGAAAGCTCGCACGGTAGGATTTGCCATCGTGTTCGCCACGGTGACCATGATGGCCATGGCACACGTGGCCAACGCTCAGATTCCCGCCGAGATCGTTGGGGTCGAGTGGCAGTGGCGCGGGACGTTGCTGCGCGATGGCACGGTGATCCGTCCGGCCGATCCAAGCAACTACACGATTGAGTTTGGAGCGGACGAAAATGCCGCCGTGCGCGCCGACTGCAACGTCGGCGGCGGTTCCTACACGACGGCCGCCGGCGAGAGGATGCAGATCGGGCCGATCATCACAACGCTGATCGCATGTCCGCCGGGTTCGCTCGATGGGCTGTATCTGCAGCAACTCGATCGGGTTGCTGGGTTCCGCATACTCGGCGATGACCTCGTGCTGTCGCTGGAGTCCGGCCTCGGCTGGATGCGGTTCACCCGCGCGGACGCGACCAACGCCGCCCAGATCATTGGTATGTGGCAGTGGCAGGGCACGCTGATGAACGATGGCACGGCGATCGTGCCGGCCGATCCCACCCAGTACACGCTGGAACTGATGGAGGACGGCCGCGCCGTGATCCGCGCGGACTGCAACAACGGCTTCGGCGGGTTCGCGACGGCGGACAACCTGATCACCCTCGGCCCGTTCGCACTGACGCGCGCGCTCTGCCCGCCCGGATCGCTCGACACGCGCTTCGTCCGGCAACTGGAATCGGTCGTGAGCTTCCTGATCGTGGACGGCGACCTCGTCCTCGAGCTGCCGTTCGACAGCGGCGGCATGCGATTCTCAGCGGCGGTCGTGGCGCTCCCCGCTCCCGAGTTAACGGGGGAGCTTGCCCCATAATCACCTCGATTACCACGGAGCCGCCAAGACATCAAAGGATTCTGTGTCTTGGCGGCTCCGTGATGAACAGACGCAATTTGCTCAGCGCCCGCCCGCTGCGCGTTCTTTGCGCACGGCCAGCGCAACAGCCCCAGCCGCATACGCCGCGACCGCCATGAACACGGTCGCGGGGATCAATCCCGCCAGAAAGCGCACCTTCAAGCGGGAGAAGAAGATCGCGACCGCACTCACCATGTGGATCGCGTGCTGTTCCGCCGGTCCGAGGCCAAATATCTGCAGAATGAAGCTGATGTTCTCGCGATTGCTTGGGGAATCAACTGGCTGTTCGCGCCGCCGCATATCACTGTCACCGAGCCTTCAGTCTATTGTTGCCGCCCGATCGATGGACGGCGGCCCCGTCAGTCCATCTTGCACCATCACCAATCGGACGAAGTTCCGCCGCCGGTGTCAAGTGACGGGATTCGACGCAAACAGATTGAGCCCCAATTGCTCCGAAAGGTATCGGGTGGCGAACTGACCCTTGACGCTGTTTCCGGCGGTGTCGAGCAGGGGCGCGAAGGTGCCCAGTCCGCCTTTCCCCGGCGCGACGGTGACGATGCCGCCGCCGATGCCACTCTTACCAGGCAGCCCCGTCTCAAAGAGCCAATCGCCCGATGTCTCGTACATGCCGGCCGTCGCCATCACCGCCAGCACGCGCTTGCAGTGTTCGGCGTCGATTACCCGCTCCCGCGTGAGCGGGTTGACCCCGCCATCGGCCAACGTGGCAGCCATCACCGCCAGGTCCTTGGCTGACACGTTGAGTGAGCACTGTTTCGTATATAGGTCGATCGCCTCACACGGGTCGCAATGAATCCGCCCGTAGCTCTTGAGCAGGTTGGCAATCCCCTGATTGCGTTGATTCGTTGCTGTGGCAGATGCATAGACCGTCTCGTTGAGCGAGAGCGACCGGCCGGCGAAGCGTGACAGTCCGTCGTGGATGAACCGCCACCGGGCGCCGGCGGAGGCACCCGGCGTCAGGCTGGTCGTGGCAATGGCGCCGGCGTTCACCATCGGATTCACCGTCCGGGTTGCGTTCAACTCGATCGCCATCACCGAGTTAAAGGGCAACCCGGTGCTATTCACCCCGATCGTGGCGCGAGCCGCCTCAGCGCCGATTTCCTGGCAGATGAGCGCGAACATGAACGGCTTGGATACGCTCATGATCGTGAACTCGTACTCGGCGTCTCCACACGCGTACACCGCGCCGCCCGCCGAAACCACACAAATACCGAAGAGATCGCGCGGCACCTCGGCGAGAGCCGGATAGACACTCGCGTTCTCTCCCGCGTCGTTCGATGCAAACCGCCGATGCGTCGCCATAATCAGCGCGCTGATCTGATCTTCTGGTGGAAGGCTTCCGGTCGAGACGTAAGGGTGGTCCGGCACACGCGCCCCTCCTCATGTGAACGGCAGTCCAAAGATGCGCACGACGCCGAGGACGAGAATTGCGGCAGAGACGCAGAGGAGCGCGACGCGCACTTTCGGAGTTCGAAAGTTGGCGGTCATACCCGCGAAGAACAGCGCGATCGCCATAAACACGGTGAGCTGGACATACCCATCGGCGTTCTGGCTGGCAAGCTCGCTGCGTTGGGTTGCTGCCTCGGCAATTGTGTCATACCGTCGCGCATCGGCCAGCTGCCGCTCGATATAGTCCGTGTCCTCGAAGAGATTGGCGGCGCCGGCTTCGCCGCTTTGCACCTGCTTCAGCCATGCATCGATCACCGGCAGAAATTCAGGACGGATCAAGGCGTCACGGTAGAACGCTTCGAGCTCGGTCTGTCCCTCCGCCACCGCTCGGGCATAGTCCGCCGCGAGCGAGGCATCGAACCCGATTGCCTGCGTGCCGAGATTGAAGCGGCGGCCCGCTTCGAAGCGAGCGGCGGTCGCCGCCCGTGTCGCCGCCCCCTGTTCGTCATTCCATCGGGCGGCCTCAAAGGCGCACCATGCCGATCCGAAGGTGGCCAGCCCGAGCAGTATCGCCGCTGCCACTTCGAGGACACGATCCGAATTGATGTCCCACCACGAAGCAGTAGTACCCGCCGTCATGCGGCCCTCGAGGAAGATGTTATGTCAATTGAACGATCAGATCGTGGCCATTCTGTTCAAGAGTTCCTGATTTGGTATTGTAGCGTCCACATGGCGATCGGCAGAGCCGAGTTTGCGCCGCCTGAGGAGACGTATTCGAGGACGAGCGGCGCACCGTAGCGCCCACCCTCCCCCAGCGCCGTCCAGGGCGCCGCCCGACTGCCGTCCCCGCTGCGCTCATCCTTCGCCGAAGTGACCACTACGTTCGCTCTGGGACGATGAGGATTGGTGTCACCAACCGGCTCATCACGTCGTGCGATGTGTCGCCACGCAGCAGCCGCGCGAGCCAACCATGGTCGTGCGCACCCAGGACCACCAGCGTTTCCGGTTCTCGCTGAGACTCTTGCACGATTGCGTCCGCCGCGGTGTCATCCAACACGACCAGATCGACGGTCAACCCCTCGGCTCGAAGGGGACGAGCGAGGTGATCGAGGCGAGAGCGCGCCTCAGCCTCCTCCTTCGGCTGTCCATCGGAGAGTACGGCGGCGGTCGGCGCTTCCGCCATCGCCGTCCGCTCCGACCAGTCGTAGGCATGGAGGAGTGACAACCGCGCATCGAACGCCCGCGCAAAATCGGCCGCATACGTCACCAGTTGTTCCGCGAGCGGCGTGCTATCGACCCCGACCAGCACCCTTCGAAACACGTTTCACTCCCTGCGCGGCCGTTGGTCATGCGTGGCGCTTTGCAGTGTCATGACGGAGCCGCACCGCCATCGCCGGCGATGCGGCATCCTACACGTTTCGTGCGACTGCGGCAGACACCAACGCGAAGCCGCTAGATTCGATCCGCGGTAGCGTCGAACACCGTCTTCCCTTCGATCTTCTCGACGTGCTCTTCGATGATCCGCAGGTTACGGGCGTGCGCCTTGAAGATCGCGTCGCCGACATCGCCGACGACCGGCACCAGCCCGATGCCGAAGTCGACAAGTGCGTTGCTCAGCATGCGCACGAGCGAAGTCGCCGGCACCCCGAGTTGCTTGGCGACGTAGATCTCATAGAGCGAAACCGACGCGGAGATGGCGTCTCCGACGAATGGGATCAGTCCGAGAACCGGGTCGAGGCCAAAGCGGAACCCCAGGACGTTGAACTGTGTATCAAACAGCCCGGCAAGGAACCGAACCGTGGACAGCATGCGCCGCTGTTCGCGCGAGAGTCCGTGCTGCGAGATTCCGGGTACACCGGCCGCCGTTCGCCCCCGAAAGGCAAAGGTCATCGTTGTTCTCCTCGTTGCCGGCTTGGGTTAGATACTCGAAGCCGCTACTCTCATTCTATTGCATACCAACCCGCCCCTGCTCGCCCTGCCGAGTAGGATGATCGCGTTGGTGACTACGCCTTCCGGCTCACCGCCGTTGGAGCGTCGATGATCGAAGACGAACCTTCTGTCCACGAAAACGCGACCCGCATCGCCCGGCTCGCCCGCTGCGCGGCGGCGCTCTATCGAACAGTCCCCCGCGAAGGTGAGGGCCTGACCAGCCAAGCGGCCGAGATCGTCCACGCGGTGGATTTGGACGCGCTCGCCGCGTCGCTTGAAGGCGGAGACGTTGATGGCGACGATACCGCCCTCCGACCGGCTGATATCAGAGCGGTCTGCCGCCTCCTTCTCGATGTTCGCCGCAATCCGGCCGATGTCAGCGAGGCGGAACGGACGGTCGCTCGGCGACACTTTCCCGAAGTCGAAGCGGAGTCGCTCGACCCATTGGAGGATCTGGTCACCTTCTATACCGGCCTCCTCGATCAGCAATAGTTTGTCCGGGCATGATATCGAATGTTAATCGACCTCCATTGTCACACCAGCACCTATTCCGCCTGTAGCTCACTCTCACCGGAAACCCTGTTCGAAGCGGCACAGCGTGCCGGCCTGGATGCGGTCTGTCTGACGGAACATGACCGGCTCTGGCCTTCGGAGGAGCTTGCCGAAATCGCGGCTGTGTTTGACATTGTTGTGCTCCGTGGGATGGAAGTGACCACGGAACTCGGCCATGTGCTCGTCTACGGACTGGACGCCCTGCCAAGCGGCTCCTTTCTCTCGGCATCTCTGATCGCTGCGGTGCGGCAGGCAGGGGCGTTTGCCGTCCTCGCGCACCCTGCCCGGTCGGGCCAGATACCGGTCGCCGCGCATCAGGCCGCCGCGCTGTTCGACACGGTCGAAGTTCTCAATGGGAGCGATGGTCCGGACCAGAATCGGTCCGCGGAGGCGCTCGCCCAGATCACACGCCGGCCGGGGATTGCCGGCTCTGATTGCCATTCAGTGGCCGAGGTGGGTACCGTAGCGACGGTGCTACCGCGGCCGGTCGCGACCGAGCGTGACCTGGTCGAAGTGCTGCGGATGGGGCAGCATTCGGTCCTGCGCCTGCCGTCGGTCCCATCGTTCGAACGTTAGCCATCGAGAGGGAGACGAGACATGCGCACCACCGTTGACGGCGTCGGCTTGAATTATGAGATCACCGGCCGTGGTCCGACGATCGCGCTCACGCATGGCATCGGCGGCTCCGGCGCCGACTTCGAGCCGATCGTTGCCGGCCTTGCCCGGAACTATCAGGTTCTCACCTGGGATGTGCGCGGCTTCGGCGCCTCCGACCGGCCGGCCGATGGCTACGGCATCGCACGATTCGCCAAGGATCTTGCCGGCCTGCTCGACCACATCGGCGTCCAGCAAGCCGTGATCATGGGGACGAGCATGGGCGGCACGATCACCCAGCGGTTCATCCTCGACTTTCCCGAGAAGACCGCTGCCGCCGTGATCATGAGCACGTCCAGTCAGGTGAATGAGCGCGCCCGTGACATGTGGTTCAACCAGGCGGACGCGATCGAGCGTGATGGTATGGAGGCATGGGTCCGCCGCTCGCGCCCCGCGGAGCAGACCGACGAGTATCTGAAAGCGCACCCGGAGATCGCTGAGGCGGAGCAGCGCCGCATCCGCAATAACCCGGACGGCCGCGTCTATGCTCAGGTCGCGCGCGCCGTCGGCGACTACAACTACACCGAAGAACTGAAGTCCGTCCGTATTCCCACCCTGGTGCTCGTCGGCTCTGAAGACAAGCAGACACCACCGGGCGGATCGGTGATCATCAGCCGGACGATCCCGGGCGCAGAGCTGCATATTCTCGACGGCTTCGGCCACGGACTGCCACGCGAGACGCCTGATCAAGTGATCGACCTTGTCACGGCCTTCCTCGACCGAGTGCTGCCCCGCGCCGAGGCGCGACGATAGAGCGGGAGACGGATCGATGATCGGGACCGCCGCCGAGGTCGTGGCGACCCTGACACGACTTGGCCTCACCCTGGCCGTGGCTGAGTCGTGCACGGGCGGCCTCGTCGGCCATCTGCTCACCGATGTACCGGGTAGCTCGCGCGTCTTTCCCGGCGGCGTCGTCGCCTACGACAACCGGTCAAAGCGCGCGCTCCTCGGCGTGCCGGCTGATCTCCTGATCGCGCATGGTGCGGTGAGTGCTGAGGTTGCCTCGGCGATGGCGGACGGCGTTCGCCGCGCCTTCGGCACCGATATCGGCGTCGGCATCACCGGCGTCGCCGGCCCCACCGGCGGTTCGGACGAGAAACCGGTGGGCACCGTCTTCATTGCCTGCGCCCATCGGGGGATCACCGTCGAACGCTATCACTGGACCAGCGAGCACGACGGAAACCCAACGAACGGCAGCGGCCTTCGCGCGCGCAACAAACACAGGAGCGCGGTCGCCGCACTCGAACTGGTCCTGCGTTGTGCGGGTGACGGCGCGGTCGAAGCGAACGTCATCAGATGAGACTCATGGTCCGTTCGGCGAGCAGCTTCGCATCATCATGGTCCAACGCGCCGACGAGCGGCTCGGCGTACGCCCGCAGCGCGGGACCGGGGTAGGCGTCCGGAGCCATTTGGAACGCATCGGGCAGCCGTTGCTCGCTGTTGGCGATCTCGATCAACGGAACGGGGGTAAACCAGCTTCGGTAGCGCGGCGAGCGTTCGGCCTGCAACCCGGCGATCACGCCCGTGTGGCCGGCGACCGCGAACCGGACGGCCGCCCGGCCGGCACGCCGCGCTTCACGCACATCCACCGGTGCGCGATAGGCACGGAGCAATCGCTGTAAGGAGCCGGGTCGGTCGTACTTGGCCCGGACGTTGCAGTGTCGCGCGATCAGCCCCGCGATCGTCCGGCCAGCGCCGCCCAATTGGGGGTGGCCGAACCGGTCGGTGTACACGCCGTCATAGCTCGCTTCGAGCAGCGCCCCGCCGCTGGTCCGCACTCCCTCGCTCACGACGACGATCGCCCAACCATGCCGGCGGAGCACCCGCTCTACATCTCGCACCACCCCATCCGGGTCGAGCGGTTGTTCCGGCAGATAGACCAGGTGCGGAGCATCCGACTCGTCGCGGCGACCCAGAGACGCCGCCGCCGCGAGCCATCCCGCGTTGCGGCCGCCCACCTCGATCACTTTCACCGGATCGGTCCGTTGCATCGCCCGCGTGTCGTGTCCGGCGTCGATCACCGCCATCGCGAGGAAGCGGGCGGCGCTCGCGAATCCGGGACTGTGATCGATCGCGGGCAGATCGTTGTCCACGGTCTTGGGGATACCGACGACAAACAACTCGTGGCCCGCGTGCGCCGCCGCCCGCGCCAGATCCAGCGACGTATGCGCCGAGTCGTTGCCGCCGATGTAATGCAGATACCGCACATCCAGCCGCCGGATCGAGGTCAGTGCCTGTTCGATCTCGTCGTCGGTCAGGCGATGACGCACCGAGCCAAGTGCCGCGGCCGGCATCCGGCTGAGCCGTCGCCGAAGGTCGGAATCAGCTGGGTCGAGCGCTACCACGTCGTCATCGAGCAACCCGGCGATTCCATGCCGCATGCCATAGACGCGACCGACCTGGTTCTGTTGGCCTGCCTGATCCAGGACACCGGCCAAGCTTGCGTTCATCACCGCCGTACAGCCACCGGACTGACCGACGAGTAGGTTTCCCGGCATCGATGCCACGCTCCGGAGTCGAATCGCACCAAACCAGCCGGCAGATGGTTGCAATAAATGGCCGTCGCACCTTGCCGCCTGTGCCCGATAATAGTGAGGGGCGGGGAAGCCCAACACCACGTTCCAGTGTCCGAAGTCCCGCTGCCGCGGTCTAGTCCAGCCGTCGCACGCGGGACAGCGAGGACCCAATTTGGAAGAAAGCGGAGGTCGCGTTGTGACAGACGCGCCGTTGATCGTCATGCTCGCCGGCGGCAGCAACAGCCGCTTCTGGCCGCTCCAGGGCAAATCCCTCGTACGATTTCTTGGTCGCACCCTGATCGAACACCAGCTTGACGCGTTCTTCGCGGCCGGATGTGAGGATGCGGTCATCGTTGCCAACCCGGAGACGGAGGCAGACGTCAGGGCCGTGACCAGCCCCTATGGCGAGCGCGTGACCATCGCCATCCAAGTGGAGCCGCGCGGCATGGGTGATGCCGTGTTGGTCGCTGCCGAAGCCGCCGGTGAACGGCTGAGGGGCCGCGCCCTGCTGGTCACCCAGGCGCACGATGTTGTCGACGCGTCGATCTATCGATCAGTGCTCGCGGAGATGGACGGTTCCACCGACGGCGCCCTCGCCGGCCAGGAGGTGGCCGAGTACTTTCCCGGCGGCTACCTCGCACTCCAGGGGGACCGGGTGATGGCGGTGGTCGAAAAGCCGCCGCCAGGCAGCGAGCCGAGCCGGTACGTCAGCTTCGTCGTCCACCTGCACAAACGCCCGGCCCTGCTGCTCGACGCGATCCGGCAAACCTACACCAGCGAAAACACGCGCGACGATCACTACGAGCGGGCGCTCACGGTCCTCTGTGGCAACCTCCGCTACCGGCTCGTTCCTTATCAGGACATCTGGCAACCGATCAAATACCCCTGGCATGTGCTCGAGGCGATGCGGATCTTCCTCGACCGCATCCCTCCGCGGGACGGATCGCCGGTCGACGGTGTCACAGGCAACGTGATCATGGAGCCGGGCGTGCGTGTGTTGCCCGGCGCTCATATCGTCGGACCGGCATACATCGGCGCGAATACGCTGATCGGCACCGGTGCACTGGTACGCGGCGCCATGATCGGTAGCAACTGCGAGATTGGCTACGGCTGCGAGGTCGCCCGGAGCTATGTCGGCGACACCTGCGTGCTGCACCACAACTACGTCGGCGACTCGGTCCTCGAAGGACGCATCGGCCTCGGCTTTGGCACGGTGACGGGCAACTGGCCCTTCTATCCCCCGCCCGTGCGGACCACCGTCGACGGCGAGCGCGTCCGCACCGACATGGAGAAATTCGGCGCGATCATCGGCGCCGGCTGCCGCACCGGCATCGGCGTCCTGCTCAACCCCGGCACCAAAGTTGGCCGCGACACCTACATCGGCCCCGGCGTAATCGTCAATCGCGACATCCGCGCCGGCCAGCTCCTCCTCGCCAAGCAAGAGCTCATCGAACGCGAAAACCCGTTCACGCGACACGGCGACGAAGGCTGATCGCATGTGGATCGTGGATTCACATGGCTGATTCCGACTTTGACTGGGACGATTCGAATTTGGAGCACATTGCCGACCCACAGTCCAATGAATCCGGGCAGACACAGGTCCATTCAAGACCGCACCGGCTAAAGCCTCCCCTGCCCCCCGGAGTGGGGGAGGGGCCGGAGGAGGGGACCGCCGATCGCCCGCTCAACCGCCGCGACAAATCGCCCTGTTCCCAGCGAACGATTGAGCATTTGATAGACGCGCGTTCCCGTCGAGGAAGTTAACCTCAGCCTCGTAACGAAGCGACCACGCTCGACGGCGAACGTCTCGATCGAATCCAGCGGCGTTGACTCGACCGTGCGGCCGCGTCGCGGATGTCGAACGTTGAAGCGTTCCACCGCCAGAATGCGGCGGTCGGTCAGCACCAGGCGTCGGTAGCGCAGCCACAGGTCGGCGTTGGCGGCAGACTGCACCACTTCACCAGGCTGTAACTCGGATTCGAACCAGCGGAGGAGCGTCTGTGGAACGGGCATCGACGGGTCCTACTGGACGATAAACACCCCGCTCATGGCAGGATGAAGGTCGCACTGAAAGTGATAGGTACCGGGTGTCATGCCTTCAAAGACATAGTCGCGGACATCCGGCCCGTCGAAGAGTTTGCCACGAATCACAAGGTCGCCCGCTTCCTCGTCGCGATAGACGGCGATGTTGTGGTTGATGCCGGCATCGAAATTGTCCAAACGAATCTGCGCCGGCTCTCCCGCTCGAACGGTGATCTCCTTCGTGTCGAAGGCCACGGCGCGCGCCGTCACCGTGAGCAGCGGCGTGCCTGAGATCGGCATGGCCGGCACGACCCGGGCATCGAGATCGGTCACCTCGTCGTCGGCGTCCCGGCCAAATACGGCCGCCACACCGTAGGCCGCCGCAAAGATCACAAGCGCACCAAGCAGCAGCATCGTGACCGCGGAGATGGTCAATTTCGGCGATTGAGAGCCGGCAACCGGCGCTTGTGTAGTCATACCAGCGATGCTCCGGTCAACCCGCGCGCCACCTGATCGACGACCATCATCGCGAACAGGAAGAAGAGGTACGCGATCGAGAACGCAAACACGCGCATCGCCGAGGCGGTCGTCGCCTGCTGCTTCAGGCGCAGGGCGTAGAGGACAAAGAGCGCGCCGAGCACCGCGGCCCCAAGGCCATAGAGGATGCCGGCGGCGCCGGCCGGCACCAAGAGCAGCGCGACCACCGCCGTGATCAGGGCGTAGAGCAGGATTCCCCGATAGGTCCGCTCTGTCCCCCACACGACCGGTCCCATCGGCACGCCGGCCCGCGCGTAGTCATCCCGATACTTCAGCGCGAGCGCCCAGAAGTGCGCCGGCGTCCAGAAGAAGACGATCGCGAACATCACCACCGCCGGCCACTCGACCCGCCCCGTGACCGCCGCCCAGCCGACCAGCGGCGGGACCGCGCCGGCCGCGCCACCGATCACGATATTCTGCACGCTCGTCCGCTTCAGCCAGAGGGTATAGACGAAGACATAGAACAGCGTCGCGCTCAATGCCAGCAGCGCCGCCAGCAGATTGGCGAAGACCGCCAACAACAGGAATCCCGCGACCTCGAGGCCGATCGCAAAGATCAGCGCCCGCGCCGGCGTGATCTCATGACGCACCAGCGGCCGTGTCTGGGTTCGGAGCATGATCGAATCGATGTCGCGATCGACAAAGCAGTTGATCGCGTTGGCGCCGCCGGCCGTGAGCGTGCCGCCGAGGACGGTGACGAGGATCAGCCAGATCGAGGGCATGCCCCGTTCTGCCAGCACCATCGCCGGCACCGTGGTCACGAGCAGCAATTCGATGATGCGGGGCTTGGTCAGCGCGATATAGGCACGGGCAACCGAGCGGCGCCGCGGGATCGCCGGTTCATCGGATGCGGCCACAGGCCGGGACTTGGTGAGCGTTATCGACACGCGGTTACCCTGCTGTCCGGGTTGCACGCCAGGCAAGGGTGGCGAGCAGCACCATCACTGCCCACATCGCCGCTGCCATGGCGACGTGCGCGACCTGGATCCAATTGGCGAGGGCAAACCAGATGTTCCCCGCCCCGACCAGCGCCTGGAGCGCATAGACGACGACCCCGGCAGCGGCAACGACCGCAAGCGCGGGATATGCCTTCCGTACCCGCCATGCCTGCCACGCGGTAAAGGCAACCACCGCCCCGACGAACACGACCGCCACCCGATGGAACATGTGTACCTGAACGATGTCGCCGGCACCGGGCAGCCCGTCGCAGCTTGGCCAGGACCGGCAGGCCGCCGATGCGCCGCTGCCGACGACATAGCTGCCGGTCAGGAGCAGTCCGTACATCATCACCGCGCCGAACAACGCCGCCAGCGGGAACGCCCGCAGCGATGCCGCCACCGACCGATGGGGCCAGCCGCCGACGCCGACCGCCGTGACCAGGAGTGACGCGAAGACCAGCATCGACGTACCGAGATGCGCCGATACTACCTGCGGTGACAGGTTCGCCGTCACCGTAATCGCACCAAGGATGATCTGAATGCTGACAAATACCAACGAGGCGATGCCGGGCACCAGCACCCAGCGGTTTGCCCGATACCACCGCCACGCGCCAAAGGCGGTAAAGAGAATGGCGAAGCCGAGGATCGCCGCCACCAGACGATGGCTCCACTCGATCAGTACCAGCCGATCGTTCGCCGGGATCACTCTGCCGTTGCAGAGCGGCCAATCCGGACAGGCCAGCCCCGCCCCTTCGACGCGCACCCAGCTGCCCCACGAGATCACCACCAGCGTCAGCACGCAGGCGAAAAAGACCACGGGTCCGTATGCCGCCTGAAAGCGCGAGACGGAGCGTGACCCGGATTGCCCCTGTGGCCGCTGTGCCAGTGTGCCGGATGCCGGCAGACGCATGATGTGATCAGTTCCTCAGTCCGCGCGTGGACCGGGTACGCGCCCGAACGGGTGGCTGCTGCTTGCCGATTGGTGCGACGGACCGGTTACCGCACGGTAGCCGTATCTTCGATTCTAGGTTTGCCCTCCGTGGAGAGCAAGCAAACTTTGTACTATGAAGCACAAACATCTGTCATCTGAGCAACGCGAAGGATCTCCGACACTCTCCGACCTCCGAGATCCTTCGCGTTGCTCAGGATGACATTCTCGATCTTGGTATCAGGGTCAACGTGAGGGTTCACACCCGAGATACGTCATGCTCTGCTACCCTGGCGTCGTTCGTTCGTGTGCGGTGTCCAGTTGAGGAGTGCCGAGATGGTCAATCACATCCGCAGACCGGTCCAGGCGGACGATCTCTATCGTTTCGTCACCATACCGGACGCCCAGATCGCGCCGGATGGTCGTCGCGTGGTCTATGCCCTCAACACGATCGACCCCGCTCGTGACAGCTACACGTCCGCCCTGTGGATGGTCCCCGCCGACGGCGGCGATCCCGTTCAATTCAGCTCTGGCAACAAGCGCGATACCACTCCCCGGTGGTCGCCCGATGGATCGCGGATCGCGTTTCTCTCGGACCGTGGCGGAACCGCACAGTTGTATGTGATCTCCGCGAACGGCGGCGAGCCGCGACAGATCACCGATCTGCCCGATGGCGTCGGCGCACCGGTCTGGTCCGCCGACGGCGCGATGATCGCCTTCTCTGCGATCGTCCAAATCGAGCCGGCGCCATCGGACCCTGAGGCAAAGAAGCGCTGGGAACAGCGCCCGCGCCCGGTTGACTACGCCCGCTACAAGTCCGACGGCTCCGGCTATACCTACGCCCGCAACACCCACATCTTCGTCGTCCCCGCCGATGGCAGCCGCGAGCCACGACAACTCACACACGGCCGCTTCAATGACACCGATCCGGCGTGGTCGCCGGATGGTGCGACGATCGCCTTCTGTTCCTCCCGCCATGAAACGCGGGAGGAGGACATCCTCGTCGACCTCTTCCTTGTTCCGGCGGACGGAGGTGAGCCACGCTCCATCGCCCGGATCGGACGCTTGATCGCGCCGGCCTTCTCGCCGGACGGCCAGCAGATCGCGGTCTACGCATCGACGGAGGATGGCAATGACTGGATCGCGCACTCCCACGTCTGGCTGGTTCCGACTGCCGGCGGTAATCCCCGCGACCTGACGCCGGACCTCGATCGCAGCGCCTTTGTCATGCCGCCGCCGTTCATCACACCGCGTCCCGCCTGGACGCAGGACGGGACGCGCATTCTCTTCGGCGTGATGGACGCGGGCAACCTCAACCTCCACACCGTCAGCGCCTCCGATGGCGCGATCGCACCGGTCACAACCGGCGAGCGGCAGGTCTCCGCCTGGAGCCTGGCGCCGGCGCCGGGCCGGATCGGTTTTGTGTTCACGAATCTTGAAACTCCCGCGGATGTGGCCACCATCACCATCGACGGCGGCAATGAACGCCGGCTGACGCGCGTCAACGACGCCCTGCTTGCAGAGCTCAGCTACCAGCCGCCCCAACGCAGAACCTTTCAGACCGCTCATGGCCCGATCGATGGCTGGGTGATGCGTCCGGCCGGCGCGCAGGGTCCGACCCCGCTGCTCGTCGATATCCACGGCGGCCCCCACAGCGCATTCGGCAACGTCTTTCCCCTCAACCCCTTCTACTGGCTCGTCGCGCAGGCGCAAGGCTGGACGATCCTCGCCACCAATCCCACCGGCAGCGGCAACTACGGGCGTGAATTCGCCCGCACCCTGGTTGGACAGTGGGGTGAGTACGATCTGCCGGAGCAGATGGCCGCTGTTGATGCGCTGGTGCAGGAAGGCATCGCGGACCCGGAACAGCTTGCCGTGACCGGCTACTCCTACGGTGGATACATGACCAGTTGGGTCGTCGGACACACGGGCCGGTTCAGGGCCGCGGTGATCGGCGCTCCGGTTACCAACCTCGAATCGTTCCACGGCACCAGC
>JBFXAN010000019.1:0-62188 GCA_050184225.1 Dehalococcoidia bacterium
TGGGGACGTCGGCGACGATGCGGCCTTCGTCGAGGATGATGACGCGGTCGAAGACGTCGCGGACGAGGCGCATGTCGTGGGTGGAGGCGATCAGTGTCTGCGGGAGGCAGCGCAGCAGGTCGACCAAGGTGCGGCGGGCGCGGGGATCGAGGCCGGCGGATGGCTCGTCGAGGGCGAGGATCGAGGGGTTCATCGAGAGGACCGTGGCGAGAGCGATGCGCTTTTTCTGACCGATACTGAGGTGATGTGGCATTCGATCCTCGAAACCGGACATATCAACCGCCGCCAGGGCGTTCGTCACGCGGGCGCGGATCTCCTCGATCGGAAGGCCCATATAGAGCGGACCGTAGGCGACATCATCGAAGACCGTCGGCGAGAAGAGTTGGTCATCGGGGTTCTGGAAGACCAGACCGACGAGCGCGCGCACGCGTGGGAGTGTTGGATCGTCTACCCTGATGCCTTCAACGAACACATCGCCATGGCCACGGATCGTGCCGTTGAGATGGAGCAGGAGGGTGGACTTCCCCGCGCCGTTTGGTCCGACCAGAGCGACCCGCTCGCCGGTCTGCACGTGCAGGTCGATGCCGCGCAGCGCCGGCGTGCCGTCGGGATAGGCATAGTCGAGGTCGCGTACGAGGACGGGCGCGGGAGCGGCGGCGGCATCGCCGGTCTCCGATTGGAGAAGCACGTTAGAGTCGAGCATGGAGCACCAATCCACAGAGAGTGACAACCGCGACCGTGAGCACAGTCCAATCGCGGGCGCCAAGCTGCTGGGCCGACAGGGTTCGAATCCGGCCGTCAAAGCCGCGGGCGAGCATCGCCATATAGATCCGCTCGCTCCGCTCGAAGCTTCGGATAAAGAGTGACCCGACCATATTGCCGAGCACCCGTGCCCGCCAGGTCAGCGAACCACCCGACCGCCGTACCCCATCGCCGGCGCTGCGGGCATCACGGGCGCGCATCAGTCGCTGCCCTTCCTCACCGATCACGAAGAGATAGCGGTACATGAAGAGCACGGTCGCGGTGAGGATGCGGGGCAGGCGCAAACGTTCGAGACCCCGGATCAGGTCGAGCGGCCGCGTGGTGGCGGTGAGCACCACGGCCATCAGCACGGTCAGCCATGATTTCAGCAGAATGCTGGCTACCGCCCGCACACCCTCATCGGAAGCGGTCCAGCCGACGAGCGGGACGCGGAAAATCGTCTCGCCTTCGCGGGTGAAGATCAGCGGCACGGCGACGATCACAAACGGCAGCGCCAGCATCGAACGTCCGACGATGAGCTTTAACGGCAGGCCGCTGAGCGCGATCACCAGCGCGACAAACAGCGCGAAACCGGCGAACGCGATCCAATCACCTTCCCTGGAGGCGAGGACGGCGAAAGCAAAGAGCACGACCGTGACGATCTTGACGCACGGATCGATCCGATGCAGAAAGCCGCTGCCGTGCTCATACCGTTCTCGGACGAAGAAGATTGCCACGTCAGCCGCCGGCCTGTCCTTCGGATCGCATCGACGGTTCGGACGCGGCGCGGGCCTGCGATCGCGACCGCGCCAGCGACTGGAGGAGGATACCCAGACCGATGGCGATCGCCGCCACGATCAGCACGCCGGCGATGCCGGAGAGGATGGTCGCCAGCCGCTCGTCCTCGACGCCGGGAAACGTGTAATCAGGGATGATCTCGTACGACGGACCCTCTGCCTCTTCGAGGAAACCCTTGTCGTCGGCCACTCGCTCGAGTCCATCGGGATGGCTCGACGCCCACGGGCTGAACAGCGTGATCAGGAGCGCGATGCCGATGCCCACGAGGACAACCGCGATCCAGTTGCGTCGCTTCATCACACGACCTCACTTTGAAGGGTCATCGACGATGGTTCAGCAGGTGGCAGCCGTAACAGGTCCGGCCGCGATGCCATGATGAACGCCACCGCGCCGGCACTGATCAATCCCTCGCCGACCCCGATCAGCGCGTGCACACCCATCATTGCCGGCAGCACCACATCCCAGGTTGATGTGTCGGAAAATACCAGTTCGGCAGAGGTCGCGAACGCCGCGACCATGACGCTCGTCCACGCGGCGACGAAGGTGCCGGTCAGCACGACGGGACGCTTGGCCCCGCCGAGCGTTATCGCCAGCCGGAAGATTCCATATCCGACAAAGGCGGTGAGGATGCCCATGTTGAAGATGTTCGCGCCGAGAACGGCGAGGCCGCCGTCCTGAAAGATCAGCGCTTGAACGCCGACGACGACCGACATGACGATGATCGCCGCCCACGGTCCGAGCAGGATGGCGGCGAGCGCGCCGCCGAGCAGGTGGCCCGATGTACCGCCGGCCACAGGAAAGTTCATCATCTGGGCGGCAAAGATGAACGCGGCCAGCACACCCATCAGTGGCACCGTTCGCTCGTCGAGCGTCTGGTTCGTGCGCCAGATCGCGATACCGAGGATCGCTGCGGTCAGGATGTAGAACAGCACTGCCACGGGCGCGTTCAGAAAGCCGTCCGGGATATGGAGCAGTAACGGCACGTCAACCCTCCCTCTCCGCATCAGCGTCGATCCGCCCCCGCCGACGGCTGCTGTGCAGCCCACTATACCACTGTTCGGAACAGCGAGGGACGGAGGATCGCGATCATTGTACCTGCAATTGGTTGCAGGAGAAGAGGGATGACCTAACCCCCGGCCCCCTTCCCTCGCAGGGAAGGGGGAGTCCTCTCCAGCGAGGGTTGAGGTGGGATGGGCTTGGCACAGACAAACGCGATACTGTCAGCCCTGGTAAACTAGGACTCCCCCTTCCCTGCGAGGGAAGGGGGCCGGGGGGTTAGGTAGACACCTGGGCTTCGAGTTCTTTGATCCGCTGATGGAGCGCGCGCTCCTGATTCCAGCGGGTGGTGACATCGCGCAGGATCGCGGCGATGCCCATGATCTCGTTCGCATTGTCGCGGAGGATCGCGATCGAGAACTCAAGGGACATGCGTGACCCGTCCTTGTGCAGGCCGGGGACGGCGAGGAGGTCGCCCGCTCCGTAGCGGGTTTCGCCGGTGGCCATCACCCGGTGATAGCCATCCCAGTGGCGGGTGCGGAGCTTTTCCGGGATGATCAGGTCGAGCGATTGGCCGATCGCTTCACCGGCCTCGTAGCCGAACATGGTCTCGGCGCCGGCGTTCCAGAGGCGGATCAGGCCGTCACGATCGGCGTAGATGATCGCGTCGGGCGACTCTTCGACGATCCGCCGGCTCAACGATTCAGTGATCTCGGTCTGCATCACCAACCCTCCATTCGCTGTGGCGGGGATACAGCGTGAACCCAATGCTATCGCTCTCGAAGCATGTGGGCCACTCATCGGAATTATTCGTTCGCCGGCAATCATCCGAGCAGGCGGATCACCAATAACAACGCCATCATCTCGAACGCCACCAAGGCAATCGTCGTCTTGAGGAGTTGCGCGACGGCGGCAGTTAGGGACCGAGCGCGGGCGGCGCGGCTGCGAACGTTCTCCGGCAGGAGCGCACGCCACCAGGTATCGACTTCAGCCGTCGGTCCGTTCGCGCGTTTGACGGAGGGCGAGGTGCCTTCCGTTGATGGCTGTTTCACCTGTCTCTTGGGCCTCTTCTTGGAAGGCATTGCTCGTGGTATCCGGTCAGGCGGGGGTATGCCATAGAGCCGGTTGAGGGTGGCGGCAGCTTGTCCGGATACGGGCTGAGGTGGAGCCGGACGCGGGCGGCGATTGACCCGGTACCAGGGCACGGCTTCACGCGTGTTCAGGGCGGCGACCGCCTCATCCTCGGAGATGACATGGATATCAGATGGCAGGCTGATCGTCATGACCGGGCGAGGTGTGCGCGCGGCGTCACGCCGGTGTGAGATCGCAATCAGCCCGGTGGCCCGCACGCACGTTCCGGTATATGCGGTGATCACCTGTCCGGCAGGCATGAAGAAGTTGAGCGCCTGACTCCACAATTCGAGGGTCAGTCCGTTGGTCTTGTCCGAACTGACATTGACGACGACATACGGCCGCCGCTGCCGTGACCAGCGCTGGCGCGTGGCGGTGATCCGCCCGACAACCGTAACGATGTCTCCCTCATGGTGGAGCAATCTCTCCGTGTCCCTGGCGTCGATCACGTCGAACTGGCTCCGCACGGACGGGGCGGGCACGGACGGCGCTGCCTTGGGAGTGACCCGTGGCGGTCCTTCAATGAACTCGTCCAACATCGGGAGCGTGGCATAGTCGGACCGGCAGAGCGCCGCCAACCGTCCGGCCAGTGGTGCGACGGTGGCGATGGAGTGCAGGTCGGTGAACAGCGGTGAGTGGCCCGGGTCATCGAAGTCCGCGCGTTTGAACAGGAGGTTCTCGCCGTTGCTGTAGCGATGCCACAATGCTGGATCGGCGGCTAGTCCGGAAAGTGAGGTGTAGATCACGGCGACGGCGAAGCGATCGAGGAGGTGATCGAACTGTGCCCCTCGACGGGGATGCTGGTAGTTGACATGGCCCGATTCGTTCGACGGAAGGCCCCCGAGCGCCGGGACGAACATGCCGTCGTAATCGACCAGCGTCAGGTTGCCGAAGGGATCGACAAGGATGTTGCCGTGCTGCAGGTCGCCGTGGGCAACGCCAAGCGCATCAAGCCGCTCTGCCAGCGTGCGGAACCGCTGGACCAACCGGCTGAGGGAGTGCCGGTCGAGGTTGGTTTCGATGTAGCGGTTGATCGGTACCGCCTGGAGCCAGGGCATCTTGGTGACGGGGTACCAGACGCCATCAACCTGAACGCCTCGATCGATGTAAGCAGCGGTGACGAACGGCCCCGGCTGCGAGCCAACAATCATGCTGCTGATCGCCTGATAGCGGCGCCCCAGCTCCGATGCCTCACGGTGAAAGCAGCGGACAGCCCACTCATGGCGGCCGTTCTTGAGGTGATAGGTGAGGGCGAACCCGCCGGAGATCACGCGCGGCAGGCCCATCGGCGTCGTTTCGACCGTCGCCGCCCGCAGGTCGGGGTCGGCAAAGGCGGTCGCCGGATGCTGGAGCGCGAGCTGATACTGACCGAGCCGTGGCAAGGGCATCTAGATCACCCGGACCCGCAACAGTGAAATGTCGTCATTGCGTAGCGATCGTTCGTCACGACGTTCCTCGACCCAGCGCTTGAACCCGGCCGGACGCCGGAACGGCAGCGCCGCTTCGACGGAATCGCCCGCATCGATGGCCCTTCGCAGGACATACGCTGCCAGCGCATCAGTCATCAAGAAGAAGCTGTCACCAGGCTGCCACCGGCCACACGCCGCGTGCACGAACTGATCGAGCCCCTGATTGCGATCCGGGTTCGAGCTGAGCAGTCGCGGATGACTGTCGAACGCGGCGGTGCTCTCCATCGGAAAGGAGGTAAGCAGCTGGTCCTGACGAACATGGAGCACACAGCAATCTCCGGCCGCCAACGATCGCCAGATCCCGCCGCGGCAAAGAGTGAGGCCGGCAAGTGCCGCGAACGCGCCGGTGCGCGCCTTCTCGCTCGCGTACCAGGGGAGGGGCTTCGCCGCGACTTCAGCCGACCAGCGCTGCTGCAACGGCCGCAGCTGGTCGGTCAACGTGCCGGCGACGAGGTCACCGCTGACATAGGCGTCAACCAGGAGATTCGCCCAGAGCCGCGCGAACGAGCTTTCGGAGGCGCCATCGGCGACCGCCAGCCGTCGCCCGGTTCCCGTGCCGGGGTTGAAGGCGATCGCGTCTTCATACTCCCGATCGGTGCTGCCCCGCTTGGGACACCAGAAGCGTTGGACGTACAGTCGCATCGATGCCGGCACCTCAGCGCAGATTGGCGGGCCGCGTGCCGATATCGAGGAACTGGATCACGGCGGCGGAATCCGCGTTGAAGACGAACCCACGCGATTGATCGTTGACACCGAAACCCTCCGCCTGAGCTTCGCGCTGGAGGTGCGGCGGCATCACGCTCGACATCCGGAACAACCGGCGGGCGAAGTCATCGGCCAGACCCTGCTCGCCATCGGGGAACTCCACCTTGCCGCGGTGGTGCGACAGGTGAATCGTAAAGAGCAGCGCAGTGCCGTCTGTCGTCGCCAGGTCACGGACCGCGTCGGCGGCGGGCGTCGGGTCGCCGTCGGTCGATTCGCCGTCGGTGATGTTGAAGACGATCGGCGGAAAGGACTCGGGATGCTGCCCGATCCAGCCGTCCAGCGCCTCCCGCGCCTGCGTGAGCGCCTCGGTCATCGGCGTGCCGCCCTTGGCCCGTGGCTCGAACCAGACGGGGAATTTTACCGTCTGATCGACGAGACCGCCGGCGCCGTCGGACACCTTCTGGACACGGTCTTCAACGCGGATCGGTGTGTCCGCGATCTCGCTGACCGGCACAAACAGGCGGCCGGCCAACCCACTACCGAGCGCCGGGCGCACGTCATCGCCATATCCGAGCACGCCGATCTCGAAGTAGTTGCGGACGCCTTCATCTTTGGAGCATTTGATCACGATCTCGGTGAAGAGCCGGTTGATGATCGTGGCGAGCGCGTCGGCTTTGCTCTGACCGCCATCATTCCCGGCCCAGGGGTCTTCCATGGACCCGGACTGATCGATCAGAAAGAGGAAGGCGGTGGGATTGACGCGGCTGATCTCGGCTTGGTACGGCACGGGCAGATTCCTCCAATATCTGCGGTCCGGCGGCTCGCTCCTGATGGATCGAATCGATCAGTCGTGATCGGTTTATCCACCATGCAACACTACCCACCGCCGACGGTTGAGTCCTCTGCCGGCTCCTATTCTACGATCTCGTCCGGCGCACGGCGACTGGGGTAGACACCTTATTCATGGACGGCTTGTGATAACCGCTCTTGTCACGGCGTGCCCGCGATCACCGTCCATTGGTTCAAACGTTCTACAGTGTTTGTCTGTTCGACGTACGGTCGGCGCTTCCGGAGGAGATGTTCGCCCTGCTCTGGCAGGAGGGACAGGCGTTGACCGTCGGCGACATGCTGGCGGAAGCAGTGCTGGTAGACGGCGTCATGAGGGTGGCGACGCAGGAGCCGCCGTCACGTGATCAGGGCGGCGCCGGACTGACGCGGCGCGAACGGGAAGTTGCCGGACTGGTCGCACGAGGGCTGACCAACCGGCAGATCGCCGAGACGTTGACGATCGCCGAGCGGACCGTCGGAACTCATGTCGAGCACATCATGGCAAAGCTCGACTGCCATAGCCGCGCGCAGATCGCGGCCTGGATCGCGGAGCACGGTCTGCTCAACTTCCCCGACAGCGACCCCCTAGGTGTCGCCTAGCCCGACTTGCCCACCACCAAAGCGTCACACACGAATTCGACCTGGTGCTTTGGTCCGTCGGTGGTGAGGTACCGGTCAAGCTCCCGATTTCTTCGACGATGCCGTGAATCGGGCATCCTCACGATGTGAGGGCCGCTCGCCGCTCATTAGCCTGGACGGAGACCTTCGGCCCGTCTCCGGCAGAAGGCGCTCAGGACGTATCGAGTGACGCAGGATTGATCATGTTTACGCATCCCGATACACGACTGGAGGAAGTTCGCCTGCAACGTGAGATCGCCTTGCGCCGCGCGGCCCTACGCGCCCGGCTTGGCCCGCTGCCCGATTCGCCCCATCGCGCTCGTCGCACGATTGGAACGCCGGCGGCGTGGTTTCGCCGGATGGTCGATCAGTTTCGCGCGCGGCGGACGCCACAGCCACGGCTTCGCGGATAGGGAACGGCACCACGTCCTTTGGTATCGGTTTCATCCGCCACCTGGCCTCACATGAGCCGGGCGACAGCCACACATTGGGTGCCCGATCGCCTTGGTGAGGTCCGTTCTGCCGTCCGCTGTTTGTGAACCGTTGCTCAAGCATCATTGGATTAACACCCAAGGAGGAACACCCCGATGCTGAGCGATGCAACATTCTCACTTGAACTGGCCCGCGCCCAGATTGCCGAGAGGCAGCGCGAGGGCGACCGCATGCGCCTGATCAATCAGCTGCGCCGCCACCGGCGCAACGCCTAATCGCATATTCCGTACTGCGTCTGCTTCGATCGATACTCGATCAGGCCGGCGCAGTACGGTTGTGCGAGGCGAGACTGACATGCAGATCTGGGACATCTGGTTTCCAAACGCCGCCGCTCAGGGGCTTTCCTTTGCTCGTGGTCGGCTCGACCCGACCGACGTTTTGCTGGTCCATGCCGCGCCGGACGTACTGCGCGTCGAGGTCCGAGACGACGCGGGCGCGCTCCTCGCCTTCGGCGACCAACTCCAGCGCACCGCCGACCGCCCGATCGCCCGGCTTCGCCGTGAGGGCGACCGCATCACCCGCGAAGACCGTTGGCCCGATGACATGGATATCGGACACCCCGTAATGCTGCCCGGCGGCGAGGTCGGGATTTTGCAATCATGGTGGAACGCGGGCGATGGCTCAGCGTGGCGCTGGCAGGTCGAGTTCTACAACCATCGATAGCGGTCCCGCTGATCCCACCACAACGCGTGCGGTAGACTTCGACCGCGAGTGTTATGCAGAGGACAGCTTGAACATCTCAACCCGCCATCTCTATCTCATCCGTCACTGCGCCGCTGCGGGCCAGGAGCCGGATGCGCCACTCACGGACGCCGGTCAGCGGCAGGCTGTTGCGCTGGCAGACGTGCTTGCGGCGGCGGAGATCGATCGGATCGTCTCGAGCCCGTTCAGACGTGCCCGGGACTCGATTGCGCCACTCGCGCAGCGGGCCGGGATCACGATCGACATCGATGATCGGTTCGCGGAGCGTGTGCTCGGCAGTGGATTCGACGATTGGCGCTCGGCGCTGCGGGCGACATTCGACGATCCGAACCTCTGCTTCGAAGGTGGTGAGTCCAGCGCGATCGCGCTGGCACGCGGCGTCGCCGCGCTCCAAGATGCCCTTGATGCCGGCAGCGTGACGGCGGTGGTCACGCATGGCAATCTCCTCGCGCTGCTGCTTCGGCACTTTGACCCACATGTTGGTTACGCCGAGTGGGAGGGACTTACCAATCCCGATGTCTATCGCGTGACCGCGACGGACGGCGGCGGCGTGACAGAGCGGATCTGGCATTAGCCTCGCGTTAGAAGCGGCCGACGAGATAGGCGAAGACGCTCTCGAGCGACTCGTCCTCGGGAACGACCTCCAGCAGGCGGATGTCGTTGTCCCGGGCAACGCGGGGGATCGCGAGGGCGCAGGCGCCGAGCTCGCCGGCCTGGACCGTGAGGGCGCCGTCGCCGTCGAGCGTGACACCGGAAACCTTTGGCTCCTGCACGAGTGCCGCAGCCAGTCGGCGCGGGTCGTTCGAGCGGATGCGGACGTGGTGCGGACGGTCCAGCATCGCCGCGCGGATGCCGCGGATCCCACCCAACGCCGCCAGCTTACCGCCGACGATCACCACCACTTCACCCGCCAGTTGCTCGACCTCCTCGAGGATGTGCGAGGAAAAGAGCACGGCACGGCCCTCCGCCGCCCATCGCCGCAGCAGATCCATCAACTGCATCCGTTGACGCGGGTCGGTGCCGGAAAACGGCTCGTCCAGGAGCAGCACCGGCGGACGGTGGACGAGCGCGCCGGCGAGCTTGGTGCGCTGTTGCATCCCCTTCGAGAAGCCGCCGACCTTGCGATCGGCCACTGATTCGAGATCGACTTCGCGCAGCGCCTCGCTCACCCGGGTGTCGTCGTCGATGCCTTGCAATCGGGCATTGAAGCGGACGAATTCGCGCGCCGTCATGAACGGATAGACCGGCTCATGCTCCATCACCAGGCTGATCTGCTGATAGATGGAAGGATGTCCCCGCACCGGTTCACCCAGCACCCGAACCTCACCCTTGGACGGCGCCAGCAACCCAGCCAGCATCTTCAGCAGCGTCGTCTTCCCGGCTCCGTTCGGCCCCAGCAGCCCGGTGATGCCAATGCCAACGCTGAAGGTCACATCGCTGACCGCGACCACGTCGCCATACCAGCGGGAGACATGCGTGACCTCGATCGGCGCGGGCGGCGCATCATGATGGGCGGGACTCTCGACTACCATCGCAGTACTCTCATACAGGCTGGAGCCAACGTTCCTGGCGCCGCCCTGCACACATGTACACTGACATCGTCACGTCGAACGGCCGCTGAGGCAACTTCTGCACACACACGTGCGGGAAGGTGTGTGGATTCAATTTAGGATGGAGCCTGCCGGTGATGAGTGAATCCAATGTCAGACAAATTGAAGATGCGGTGCGAGCACTACCCCCCGATGACCTGGCCTCGTTCCGCAAATGGTTCCACGAGTTCGACGCCGAAGCGTGGGACCAGCAGTTCGAGCGCGATGCAAACTCGGGGAAGCTCGACACTCTCGCGGCTGCCGCTTTGAGAGCCCACCGCGAGGGACGCACGTCACCATTGTGAAACACCATGCCTCGGATGAATTCTGGGAAACGTACCATGCACTTCCGACGTCAATCAGGCAGCTCGCGGACAAGAACTTTGAATTGTGGAAGGCCGACATTCACCATCCATCGCTTCACTCTTTAAGCGAACAGGGAAGTTCTTCTCTGTACGTGTCGGCCTGTCGTATCGGGCTCTCGGTGTAGCCACCAACGATGGAGTCCTCTGGTTCTGAATCGGCAGTCACGCTGAATACGATCGGATCATTGGCTGAAGAATTCGGATTGCGCGTCTATGGCTCCCACCGTAGGTAACGCCACGCAACGAGCAGCAGACCGCCGAAGGCCCAGGCGAGGGTGGCGAGGACCAGCACGGCGCCCGGCAGGTCGGTGCTGGCGGCAAGGCCGCCCGGTTCGTACGGAACGTCGAAGATCCAGGCAACCGCGCCAAAGGCGAGATCGCCCAGAGCAAAGAGCATCGTGACGCGGGCGCCATTGGTTTGAAACGTCTCCCAAATGGCGGTGGCGGTGGCGGTGCTAATCAGGGTCAGCGCGATGAAGCCGCCGGCGGCAAAGATCCGGCGCGCTGTCAGGGCTGCAACCGCCAGCGCGAGCGATCCGAGCAGAAGGCTGACCAGTGCGGCAGCGGCCATGATCCGCGGGATCACATCGAGGTTGTCCTTCAGATAGTCCAGCGCCGATCCGGCCGACAACACATGACCGATGAACAGCAGTAATTGCGGGCCGAGCGCGATCGACAGCAGCGCGGTGAACAGCGCCAGGCTCTTCATCAGCGCGTAGTCCAGCCGGCTGATCGCATGCGCGAAGTAGAGGCTGAGTGTCCGGTTGCGCCGGTCCGGACAGAGCAACTCCGGCGCCACCATCGCGCAGAACAGCGTCTGAAGCAGTGATGTGATCGTCAGGTAGTTGTCATAGCGGATTGGGGTGAACTGGTCGCCGATCACGGCGACGATGCCTAACTGGATCGCGGCCGGTACCAGCGCGAAGCCGAGCAACAGGAAGGGGATGATCTTCGCGCGACCGCCGCGGCCGATGCCGAACGCCATCTTGAGGCTGGTGCTGTACAGCGCCCATCGCGCTCGGCCGCGACCTTGGCGGGGACCGGTGTACGGCTGATAGCCGAGGTCGAAGATCTGGCCGGTCGAGGTGGTCATGAACCTCCCTCCAGGACAGGATCCGGCGCTTCGCGCGCGGAGTTCCGCGTTCGATCACCATCGTTCAGAGCGCCAGGCTCGGCGCTCGGCGATCGAAAGAGATCGGCGAGCGAGGTCCGGCGGCGGGCCATACGCAGCAGCGGTAACCCAAGCTCGGCGACGGTATCGCGGATCACGTCGTAGGTGTGGTCGTCGTGGAAGTCGACAACGATGTGGTCAGTATCGGCGTGAACCGTTAGCCCGCGACGGCCGAGTTCCCCAGCGAGCGCGCCGATTCCGTCTGGCCCCACGGAGACGGAAACGAAGGGTGCAGCGCCGGAGAAGCTGGCGAGCGAGCCGGAATGGATCAGCCGGCCGCCATCAAGCACGACGACCTGGTCACAAATATGCTCGACATCTGCAAGCAGGTGGGTGGACATGACGATGCAGAGGCCGGTTCCATCGCGGCTCGTGCGCTGGATCAGGTCGAGCATCTGCTCCCGTCCGGACGGATCGAGTCCGTTCGTCGGTTCATCGAGAAAGAGAATGCGGGGATCGTGCACCAGCGCCTGGGCGAACTTAACGCGCTGCTTCATGCCGGTGGAGTAGCCGCCGATCGGCCGGTAGCGTTCCTCGTCGAGGCCGACATAGCGGAGCGTGTCTGCCGTCCGGCCTGCCGCCTCGCGAGGCGGCAGGCCGGAAAGCTGCGCCATGTGGGTGACGAAGGCGAAGGCGCTCATGTCCGGCGGCAGGCAATCGTGCTCCGGCATGTAGCCGATCCGCTCGCGGGCGTGGAGCCCGTGCGTGGTCGCGTCGAGCCCGAACACCCGCGCCGTGCCGCTGGTCGGATAGAGCAGACCGAGCAGGATCTTGATCAGTGTGCTCTTGCCGGCGCCGTTCGCCCCCATCAATCCGACGATGCCCTCATCGAGGGTGAAGGTGAGACCCTCCAGCGCGATCACATGCTCGTAGCGCTTGGTCAGTCCGTTGACTTCGATCGTGCTCATACGCGTCCTCACGTCCAGGGTACCCTGGATCGAGGACCAACGAAGAGGCGTGCGTGGCGCTCATGCTCCTTCCCAATGCAAACGCACCGCTGGTCAGCCGTCGCCACCCACCGCCGCCGGTTGTGCGGCGAACGCGTCGTAGCGGGCGAGACAGTTGGCGACAACCAGCGGGATATCCTCCGCGAGGATGTAGCGGTCAGCCGCCAGGCGTTCCGCCGCCGCACGGACCCGCGCTTCGTAGTCGTCACGGTCGCGGTATCGCTCCTCAATTGAACGGCGGGGGTCGCCGGTACGCTCGCGGTCGGCCTGCCTGGCGGGGAACGGCAGGGTCGAGCCGAGCATGTTGATGATCTGTCCCGCACCGCCAATTGCCGGATCGCGCGGGTTCCAGCCCATCGACGTCGCCACCGGCACGGTCAGGTCCGGCAGGCGAATGCCGCCCCGTTCGTTGCCGTCCTCGTCCACTGCCGCCCGGTAGGTGGGATAGATCTCGCCGGTCCCGGCAGGGAACCGCCCGACTCCTTTGCCGGCGTCAGGGCCAAGGTCCACGGGGCGAATTGTACGCAGGTGCGACGGTAGGGCAGGCGTGGCGCCGGGGATCGTCTCGAAGAAGGCCAGCACCTCTTCCGGCCGGGCGGCGGTGCCGTCGGCCAAGCGGGGGAAGGCGCTCGGCGGGGGCGCTTCGCCGACGGTGACCCAGCGCTCCAAATTGATCAGGGCGGCGCGCATCAACGGCGAATAGTTAACGGCGTTGAACGCGTGCAGTCCGCGCGAACCGTCGATCGCGCTGACCCGACCGAGGGGCAACACACCCGGACCGTGTTGCGCTCCGGCCAGGTGGTAGACCCGAACCTCGTCGGGCGGCTCGATATCACGCTCACCAGCGAGGTCGGTGTGCAAGAGCGAGCAGTCGCCGCGCCAGTACTCGGCGGCAGAGTTGGCGTAGATGATGCGCGGCACGCTGCCACGTTGCCGCTGGCGTCGGAGCAGTCCGTCGGTCACACCCGTAACCGCGTCGGTCTGATCGTCGTCGGTGAACGGCGGCCGGTGACCGAAGCTCGCCGTGTACTGGACCGATGGCTGAGCAAAGCGGTGGTTGAACTCGCCGCGTCGCGCGCCGGCCACATGCGGCAGGACGCCGTCAAACACCATGCGCCCGCGCTCGTCCTTGTTCAGTCCGAGGTAGAGGTAGTTCCGCAGGAACCGGCCGCTCTGCGATGTGCCAAACCCGAACGCGTAGTCGATCCGCTCCGCGCAGGGATTCTCCGGCGCGGCCGCATAGCGGAGGAAGCTGACGAAGTCCCGCACGGCCAAGAGTCCGGTACCGACGACCGGGCAGGTTCGCGTGCGATAGACAACTTCATAGAAGAGGCCGGGGGTAAAGCCGCCGTCCAGCCGGATGTGCGTGTCATCGGTGACGGCATGGCCGTTGTCGTCGTGGGCGAAGCGCCAGCGGTCGCGCGGAATGACCGTGCGTTCGCCGTCGGGCCGGTCGCTGACCGAGAGTGTCGCCTGCAGGTCGTGGACATCGGCGGCGGGATAGGGCTGGTGGTCGCGGTCGGCGAGCAGGTGATCGCGGGCCGGCTCGTTCACTTGGAACTGAACGAGCAATTGGCCCTGAATCGGCCGCCCCGACTCGTCCAACGCCTGCGGCGGCTCCAGTCCCATCAGCGCGGGGGAGCGGATCACGTCCCACTGCCAGCCGCACCAGGCGATCGTCCAACCGCTGCGCATGAGGAAGCCATCGCCGGGGTCGATTCGCTCGGTCGGCACCAGTTCTGCCGGTGCGCGGTTGATCTGCCGGGGTACCACCTTGCGTCCGCGGTTGAGCACATCGTAGAGCAGGCGACGATTGCCCCGTCGCGCATCGACGGGTTGCAACACACAGAAGTCGGCAAGGAAATGGACCTGTCCATCCTGCCCGCGTTCGGCGTGCTCCAGGTCGATGATCTCACGATTTGCAGCATCGGCGGGATCGACCGAGAAATGAACGACGCCGTCGATGCGTTCATAGGCGCCGGCGTCACCAAAGGCCGCACCGTCCAGGTACGGCGAACGAGAGCGGATCTCCAGTCGAGTTACGGCCATCGTCTATGTTCCTCCCGGCTGCCAGCATACGGCGGGGTAAACGATAGCGGCAGTGTACCGTGTCGGATGGCCGTGTCATTCCGGCGCGGTGATTTCTTTCGATGACAACCGCTCCCTGGCGCGCAGCAGCGCCGCACACGTCGATAACACCGGCGTCGTGATTCCGTGGCGGGCGGCCCGGTCGAGTACGTCCCCCGCCGTCTCCTCAAGCTCGGTTGGACGGCCCGCGATGACATCCTGCGCCAGCGAGGGAAGGGTCGGCGGACCGTGTCGCCGCATCGCCGCTCCGAGATCGCGATATGCGCCGGCAAGCGCTGGTGCAGAACGGTCGGGATCGCCGACCAAGGAGTCCGCTGAAGCGCCGAGCGGATGGCCCTCGGCAGCGGCGACCTGTGCGACCTCTTTGACAATAGCGACGCAGAGACCGTTCAGGTCGGGGTCGAGTAGCGCGGAGGCGATGTCGGTATGAACGATCGCGCAGACAAGCGCGGTTCTGAGAAAGCCCGCGAGCTTATCCCACTCGCGTGTGGCAATATCGGTGACAGAGGCAGCCGTCAGACCGGCCGCCTGAATCGCGGCCGCCAGCCGCTCCCCACGCGATGATCGGCTCCCGTCAAGCTCACCGACGAAGGTCGCCATCGCCAGACTGTGACGCGCATGTCCCGGCCGCAGGAGCGTGCCACCCACCATCGAGACGGCTCCCAGCACCCGCTCCCAGCCGAAGAATCGACCGAGGATGTCGTTCTTCCTGACGCCGTTCTGTACCGACAGCACCGAATCGAGTGACATCCCCGCCAGTCCAGCGAGCGCCTGCTCAGTGTCGCGACCCTTGACCGCGACAATCAGATAATCGAACTGCTCGTGCGGGTCGACCGCCGACACAACCCGCACCGGCACGGAGAACTCCGCCATCCCCGTTATGTGGACTTCTTGGCCCTCAAACGCCGCGGCATGGTGCGGCTTCACCAACAGCGTCACATCAACCCCAGACCGCGCGAGATACCCGGCATAGACCGTCCCCAACCCACCGCCGCCGACAATCAACATCCGCATCGACGTACTCACCGTCTTTGAAACACAAAGCGCCCAAAGAGGGCAAAGGGCACAAAGTCTTTATGAGTCACTTTGCGCTCTTTGTCTCCTTTGCGTCCTTTGTGTTTCATTTTCGGTCATTCACCTGTGCTCGCGAGGAGTTCGAGGTCGGCGCCGAGGTGGAGGGTTTGGATAGCCACGGTTTTAGGAAGAGCGAAGCGGCGCAGGAAACCGCGCTGGGTTGGGGCGGGGCCGTCGGCCAGGGTGATCAGCGCCTTGAGGCGGGTCGATTCGGGGACGATGCTGGCTGCGCCGAGCAACCGATAGATGTTGCGCGCCTGTTCTTCGCCGACATCGACCGCCGCGAAGGTGATGCGGGGCAGGGCAATCGTCGATGCCAGATTCAGGCCGTCGGGCGCAAGGACGGCCGCTGTTGCGGGAACGCCGGTGTGGTGAAGTGCCGCGAGGAGCAGTTCGGCAATGGGTCGGCAACGCCGATCCGGGAGGATGGCGATACCGTTGCCTGTGATGAGCGGCGCGACGATCAGGGCGATCAGGCTCTTGAGCGGCGCGCCGCTCGCGACAACGACGAGGCCGCAGCCGCGCGGCGTATCCCATCGGGTCTCTGTCTGCTGACCTGGTAGCGGGATCGTCGGCTCTGGCGTTCCGATCTCGTCGAGACGCGTCAGCAGGTAGCGCGCTACCTGGAGGGCTTCGGTTGTGGAACCGAACTGCGCCGAGACAAGCGCGTGCTTCCATCGGGTCTGCCAATCTCGCGTGAGCAGATCGAGCGCATCCTGTATCGCTTCCCCTCGCGCCCGAGCGTCGGCTGTGGTCCAAGGAAGCACTGCGTCGTGGGAGAGGCGGGCTGCTTCATCGAATATCGGTTCACGGCGGCGATAGCCGCTCTCGCGTGTGACAAAGGCCCAGAGATATTCTTCGCCGCCGGCCTTCGGTCCGGTGCCAGACATGCGATGGCCGCCGAACGGCTCGACACCGACGCGGGCGCCGGTGATCGGCCGGTTGACATACAGGTTGCCCACATCGAGCGCCCGCGACATTCGCGTCACGGTGCCCGGACTCCGCGAGAAGACGCCGCCGGTCAGCGCATAGCGGGTGCCGTTGGCAAGCTGCACCGCCTCACGCTCTGTGTTGAATGGAATCAATGCCAGCACGGGGCCAAAGATCTCGTCCTGTGCCGTCCGCGCGGCCGGCGCGCGGGAGGGTGCGATCTCCACAAGTTCCGGTCCGAGAACGTTCGGCGACATTGGTTCGCCCTGCGACGACGACGCGGACGGTTTCAGCAGATCGTCGAGCAGGACACGACCCTCGGCGCGGGCGACTGCACCCGCTTCCACGACACGGTCGCGGGCTTCCTCGTCGATCAGCGGCGTGATCAGCGTGCCGGGGTCATCGGCGGGACCGGCCGGCAGGCTCCGCGCGCCTTCGATCAGCCGGTTCCGCAGTCGAGGATAGATGTCGCGATGGATCAGGACGCGCGACGCCGCCGAACACTTCTGGTTGGCGTGACCGAAGGCGGAACGCAGGACGCCGACGACGGCCTCATCCAGGTCGGCGTCGGGGAAGACGAGCACCGCGTTCTTGCCACCCATCTCGGCGACCGTCGCCCGCAGGCCGCCGCGCGCCGGCGTGACCAAGCTGCCCTGCTGGTAGAGGTGCGTTCCCACGGCGCGGGAGCCGGTGAAGGCGACCATGTCGACGAGCGGGCTCGCCACCAGCGGCGCGCCCACCGCTTCGCCGGTCCCCGGCAACCAGATGAGCGCATCCTCCGGCACGCCGGCCTCATGCAGGATTCGAACCAACCACCGCGCGATCAGTGGGGTCTGCTCCGCCGGCTTGAGGATCACGGCGTTGCCGGTCACGAGCGCCGCGGCGGTCATGCCGCAGGGGATCGCAATGGGGAAGTTCCACGGTGGGATCACCACAACGATACCGCGCGGCCGATAGTTGCTCTGCTCCGATTCGAGTGACTCCGCCATCAGCGCATAGTAGCGGAGATAATCGATCGCTTCATCGACGTCGGCCAGCGCCTCGATCCAGGACTTGGCCGCCTCGAACACGATCCAGGCGGCGGTTTCGTCACGTCGCGCCGTGAGCAGATCGGCGGCACGACGAAGGATCGCGGTCCGCGCGGCGGTCGTCCGGGCCGCCCAGTTCGGTGCGGCGGCGACGGCGAGGTCCAGCGCGCGGGCGACATGGGAATCCTCGGTCACAGGCACGTATCCGACCGGCGTGCTGTCCGGATGGGATCGGTCCGGCACCGCCGTGTAGGCGTGCGTCAGGACGTCTTCACCGCCAAGGCGCAGCGGATACCTCGACCCCATTTGACCACGGACCGACTCGAGCGCCGCTGCGAACGCATCGCGTTCATCTGCCAGGAAGAGCCGTTTGGGTGGGTGGTTGCGGAACGGTTCGAGATTGTACGGTGCGAACGATCCCGGCTCGACGTGCCTGGTCGCCGGCTGTCCTCTATCAACTCCGGCCGCGGGAGGCGCCAGCAACTGCTCGACCGACTCCCCCGACCTGCTTTGCAGGAGGAATCCCACCTGCGACGAGTTTTCGAGAATGCGGCGCACGAGATACGCCATTCCGGGGATGAGGTCGCCGAGCGGCACATAGTCACGCACCGGCCAGCCCATCGAGGCGAGCGCCCGCGTCACCCCCTCGGCGGTACGAAAGAGCGTCTGGTGTTCGACGGTCCCCACCGGCAGACCGCGCGCCTCGCGAAGCGCCTCCGCGTGGGCATGCGAGCGGAGGTTGTGGCTGGCGATCGCCAGGCGGAGACTCGTGTGCGCCTCGAGGAGGCGGTCGGTCAGGCGCTCGAAGGTCAGGTCAGTCTCGGCCTTCTCCTCCCAAACCGGCGATGGCCAGCCCTGCGCCCGCGCCACGACCGTTTCATAGTCCCAGTAGGCGCCCTTCACCAAGCGGACGCTGAACGGTGTGCCCCGTTCGGCCGCGATGCGGATCAGATCCTCAGCCTGCTGGTCGGCATCGCGCAGATAGGCCTGCAGCACGACGCCGGCTCCATCCCAATCGCCGAAGCGGCCACCGCGGCCAAAGGCCGCCTCGAAGAGGAAGAGCACGAGATCGCGCGTTTCATACCGCTCCATGTCGATCGTGACACCGACGCCGTATCGCCGGGCCGATTCGACGATCGCGGCCAGTCGCGGGCGGACCCGTGTCAGCGTCCCTTCCGGATCGACCGGGTTGAAGTCGGCCGTGAGCGAGGACAGCTTGACCGACACCTGCAGATGATAGTCACCGTTCGGGGTGCGCTCGCCGGCCTCGGGCGCTCGGCCGAGCACGCGGAGTAGTTCCAGATACTGGTCGCGGTAGGCATCGGCTTCATGCTCGCTGGCAACGTATTCGCCGAGCACATCGAAGCTGGGATAACGCCCTTGACGCCGCAGGTAGCCGAGCGTCCGTAGTGCGCCGTAGCCGCCGCCGGAGGCGATAAAGCGCGAGGCGACGGTGCGGGCGACCGTCCGTGCGGTCCAGGCGACCACCGGCGCGGGCCACACGTCGCCGCGCAGGATCGGGATGAGCAGCCGCAGCCAAACGGGCAACCCGGAAAACTCTGCATCCAGGTACTCGTGCAGGAGCCGGCGAATCCGCCGTCCGGTGCGGTCGCCGTCGAGACCGGCAAGCGCATCGATGAAACGCAAGAGACGAGCGCGAAAGCGGGTATCATCAGCCAACACCTGCATCGCCCGGTCGCCGGCGGCTTCGACAAAGGACGGGTAATAGCGCTGCACCCGACGATAGAGCGCGCGCCCGATCTGCTGCGTCCGTGTCTCGATCACGGCGGCCAAGCCCGCCCTCCCCCGGCCCCACCCCAAGGCGTTGGAGCGGGGAGCCTGATCAACCGAAGTTTGCCGATATCCCGATTGCCCGATTAGATGGTGGCGATGCTATCTCAACCGTGGTTGTGCGAGACTCCCCGCCACTTTCGGAATCACTTCCTCGGTCAACATCAAAAACGACTGGTGACTCAGTGGTGCGGCAAGCAGGTACTCAAGTCCAATCTCCTCGCGCAGCCGCAGCAACTGATCCACTACCCGTGCCGGGCTACCGTGGATAACGACATCGTTGACGTATCGGTCGATCGGATCAACGCCGTCATTTCGCTTCTGCTTGACGTAGGAGGTCACGGTCCATTGCGCCCCACGACGGGCAACTTCCCGCGCCTCGTCGTCGGTGGGCGCGATCGCAATCAACCGGGCGATCGGGGTCGTCCGTCCCTCGACCGAGTGCCCGGCAGCGGCAAGTCCGGACCGGTAGGCAGTCAGTTTGCGGCCGATCTCGACATGTGACGAATGCGGGTCCATCAAGATCGAGTGTCCGGCCGCCGCCGCCCACTCGATCGCGTCGGGCGATGTCGCGGCGACCCACACCGGCGGATGCGGCTGCTGCAGCGGTTTGGGCAGCACTTCGACATCGCGCACCTGGACGAACTCGCCATCGTAGGTCAATCGCTCATCCTGCCAGGCACGGAGAACAACATCGACGTGCTCGCGGAATTTGGCGTAGCTGCTGTCTCGATCCAGCCCAAACACACCGAATTCGACCGGATCGTTGCCCCGCCCTGCCCCCCAATTCACCCGGCCGCCGGAGAGCACATCGAGCAGGGCGACCTCCTCGGCCAGCCGCAGCGGATGATACATCGCTGCCAGCGAAACGGCGGTGCCAATGCGCAGCCGCTGCGTGCGTGCCGCGGCGAGTGTCCCCATGATGTGGACCGATGGGCAGACGGAGTAGGTATTGAAATGGTGCTCGGCCAACCAGACCGCGTCATAGCCGCCGCAGCGGTCCATCATCTCGATCCGCTCCAACGCCCGTGCGTAGACCGTTTGGAGGGGGACGTTTCGGTTCGGCCAGGAGAAAAACTGGAGCACCCCGAACCGGATCTGATTTCGACCGTCCCGATCGGGAGTCATCGGCGCCTCCTCTCTATCCGGGCAGCAGCGATCCGTCCGAGCAGTGGGTTCCCCTCAGGTATCGTGCCACATGGCCGCCGGCTTTGCTGTGAACGAATTACCCGTCCGGCCGGACCGCCACGAAGACCTCCACTGAGCCTTCCGGTACTTCCGAGTGTACGAGTGGTCGAACCTCCGCGCGAAACCCGGCCGCTTCGAGGAGCCGGAGCCAGTCGCCACGGCCAAACAACCCTTCGATGTGTCGATCGTGGACCGTGCGCACCGGTTGACCTTCCTCTCGCAGCAGATACGCGTAGTCGACGAGATAGGTCGTGTCCGTCGGGTCCGGATCCCACGACCATTCGAGATAGCGTAAGGCGCGTCCATCCCCGTCATGCCCACCGCAATCAGTGCTCGGTACGAAGTTCTCGCGGACGTGGTCCGGCGCAAAGACGGCAACGCCACCCGGCCGGCAATGAAGATACGCCGTCTCGATCGCCAGACGCAGATCGTCGAGGGTGGTCATATACATGATGGCGTCGTGGACGAACACGGCGTCGAATTGACGTCCGAGCCGCACGCTCCGCATGTCGCCCTGAATGTGCTCGCACTCGGGATTCAGCGACCGGCTCAAGTCAAGCATCGATTCCGACAACTCCACCAACGTCGCCTGAAAGTGCCGCTTGTAGTGCGACGCCATGTTGCCGCCGCCGGAGCCGATCTCAAGCAAGGTCTGCGGCGGACTGCTCGACGCATCGACGATCAGGCGGCGGTAGAACGCTTCCTCTTCGGCATAGTCCTCCGGCGCCGTCACCAAGTGAAACCACGGCGCCAGATCGGTGTACATCCGAGGCTGTTCGTCCGTCACGGTGATGTCCTGGCAGGACGTTTGTGCTGGCAACTGCGGGCTATCATGTCATCCTGAGCGAAGCGAAGGATCTCGGTGGTGAGCCTGCGTCCGAGATCCTTCGCTTCGCTCAGGATGACATGATGGTTCGGTGGCTCTGTTCTCGACTTCATGCCCGAGCATCCAGCGCCGGGGCTACACGACGGATTCCAAGAACGACAGCACAGCGTCATTGAACGCCTTCGGCTGGTCGATGTTGGAGGCGTGACCGGCATCGGCGATGACGACCTTTGTCGCATTCGGGATCTTGCTCTCCATGTAGTCGGTGCCGGCAAGGAAGGGCGTGTCGTTCGCGCCGACGATGATCAGCGTGGGGACAGTCACACCCTCCAGGCTCTCGATCACGCGTGAGTCGAACTGCGCGAGCATGCCCCGCGCAGCCTTCGCCAATCCGGCCGCCGAACGATGGTTCTTGCGCACCGCCTCGACCTCAGGGCTACGGCCCAGCGCATCCAACCCCAACTCTTCGAACCGTTCCGCGCGCTTGAAGGCCGTCTCGTTCCAGCCTTCGCGCGACTTCGGGTTGCGGTAGCCGGGGCCGGTATCGCACAGGATCAGCGCCTTCACCATCTCCCGATGGGCCAGGTTGAATCCAAGTGACATGTAGCCACCTAACGAAAGCCCGCCGATCACCGCCTGTTCGACACCGAGATGACGCAACAACGCCGCGAGATCTTCAACGGTATTCGCCTCGCTGTAGGCAGCCTGGTCCTCCGGGCTCTCCGTACTGCCGTGGCCGCGCATGTCAAACGTGATCAACCGATACCGCTCGGCCAGCGGTTGCACCTGCCCCTGCCACATCGCCGACGTCGACCCGTACCCGTGCATCAACACCACCGGGTATCCGGTGCCATGATCCTCGTAGTAGATCTCAACCCCATTCAACTTTGCCGTGGCCATTCGTCTACCTTCTCCCGATTCGTGCTGGCACCCGCCCGCCGCACAGGGTAGCACGACGCGTTCTTGAACCGCAGAGACGCAGAGGCGCAGAGGCGCAGAGATCAGTGTTGTCATGCTGAGCGGAGCGAAGCATCTTGCCGTGAGATCGTCACCCGACAAGATGCTTCGTCGCTGTGCTCCTCAGCATGACACAAGAACTCTGCGCCTCTGTGTCTCTGTGGTTCAATTGCGTGTTTGTGGTGAAAGTGGCCCCGCTCTCATCATCAAAGTCCGGCAAACCGTGTCCGCGGGACGAACTGTCCCCGGCCGGGAGCGCCGGTGACACGGCCATGGTCGAAAATCACGTCGCCGCGCGCGATCGTCGTTTCGGGCCAGCCGGTGACGCTCCGGCCCTCGAACACATCGTAGTCGCAGGCGGAATGTGATTCGGACGCGCGGATCGTCCGCGTGCGTTCCGGATCGAAGATGACGATGTCGGCATCGGCGCCGGGAACGATGGCACCCTTGCGCGGAGCGAGTCCGGCGAGTCTCGCGGGATTGGCGGCCAGCACCTCCACCATCCGCGACAGCGTGATACGGCCGGTGCGAACACCTTCTGAATAGAGCATCGGCAACAGCGTTTCCAGATTACTCACTCCCGGCGGTATCCGGCTGAAATCCAGTGTCGGGTCAAGCTTTCGCGCCGCTGTATAGGGGATGTGGTCGGTGCAGACCGTATCAATCTGCCCGCCGCGCAGAGCCTGCCAGATCGCATCGACATCCGCGGTCGGGCGCAGCGGCGGCTGTCCGACATAGAGGGCGCCGCGTCGGTCTGGTTCGGCAAACCGTTCGTCGGTGAGATAGAGATAGATCGGCCGCGTCTCGGCGAAGACCGGCAGACCCCGCCGTCGCGCGGCGGTCACAGGCGCGATCGCGGCGGCCGAGGAGAGATGGACGAGGTAGATCGGCGCGGCCGCAGCCTCGGCATAGGCGATCGCCCGTTGGACGGCGACCACCTCGGCGAGCACGGGCCGTGAGTCGGGAAAGAACTCCGGGCCAGACTTACCCGCTGCCAGAAGGTCACTCGTACGCAGCCCGATGATCGAGGCATCCTCGGCATGGATCGCAGTAAGAATCCCCGCCCGTCCGGCCGCCTGCAATGCCCGGAGATAGCGATCGGAGCGATGATCGAAGCGAGGGGCACTCATGAAGATCTTAAGCCCGGCACCAGCGCCGGCGACCGCATCGAGCTCGGCGATGGCCTGATCGTGCGGATCACGCAGCACGGTATGAAAGGTGAAGTCGATCAGCGACTTTGCCGCGGCGTCTGCCCTGGCAGCCCCGACCGCATCGAGGAGCGATCCGCCCTCGGTTTGCCAGGCGAAATCACAAACCGTCGTAACGCCGCCGGCAGCGGCGGCACGCGTGCCGCTGACGAAGTCATCGAGTGGCGGGGCGGTGTTCGCCGCGCTCAGGTGCGTGTGAATGTCGACGCAACCTGGGAGAAGGAATCTGCCGACGGCATCGAACTCGTGGGCGGCATCTGGCACCATGCCGCCGACTTGGACGACACGACCATCTTCCACCCCAATATCGGCGGCGAAGGTGGACGTAGCGCTCACGATCGTGCCGTTGCGGATAGCGAGATCCACGGCAGCCTCGAAAAATGGAACGCCCCGAGCAACCTACCTGCCTCGTGTCGGGTTTCAACCGCCACTCCTGGTCGCTGCCGGTTTGGAAGTGGAGTTCCATTCCGACGGCCCTGGGAGCTTTGTCCACCCGGCCGATTGCGTTCAGCCGCTCGGGGCACCCTGAGAATAGATCCGCGGTTGAAGGCTGTCAACGCTTGATCGATAGAAGCTCCTCGCACCGTGTCGCATCGTGATACCAGTCACATCAATGGTACATAAGCGGTTGTGGCGCGGAATCGGTACCTGGCCTGGGAACGCTCCGGCGGACTTTCGTATAGTGGTTGAAGAGGTTGTATTCATGCAGGCTGACCATTCATCCGGAAGCCGCCCGGGCAAGTCGCGGGACCGGCTCCGAACGTCGGAGACCTACATCCACTGGGACCGGGGCCTGGCGATCGTCGCCGGGATGATCGGCATCGTGCTGTTCTTCTTCCTCCTGATGATCGCCCTGCCGATTCAGGAGGGCAGTGGCAGGGAACAAATTACCGGCATCGCCGAGGCGCCAGCGCCCACGACCGTGACATCATCGGCGCCGGCCGCCGCTCCTGCTACCGCCGTCGCACCCGCAACCGGCCCCGACCAGCCGCGCTTGCCGGCAATAGCCCGTCAGTTCCCGTTTGTCCGCAAGGGACCAGGGATCAATTGGACCGCCGTCATGAACCTGACCCAGGGCCAGCGGGTGGAGGTCGTCGGCCGTAGCCCCGACCGTCAGTGGTTCCAGATCGTCCTCCCCACGAACGCGCGCGAGCGCGGATGGGTATCACAGGAGTTTCTCGCCGTCGACGGCGACGTTAATACATTGCCGGAAGTACGGGAGTGAGACCCCTCCCCCGGCCCCTCCCCCGCTGACGCGCGGAGCGGGGTGCCTGATCGACACGGGGCTGCCGGCTTTGCCTTGGCGACCGTCTGGCGGATGGATCGGACTAGGCTGGTATCACAGTTAGACGAGGCTCCCCGCTCCGCGCGTCAGCGGGGGAGGGGCCGGGGGAGGGGTCTCCGGTGAATCGCGAGAATGGGTCCGAGTCGCTGCCGCTGGCTGGTCAGGTGGCGATCGTCACCGGAGGGGGGCGAGGTATCGGTCGTGTGATCGCGCGGGCGCTGGCCGCGGCCGGCGCGACGGTTTCGGTTGCCGCCCGCTCCGTCGACCAGATTCAGGAGGTCGCCGGCTCGATCGTGTCGGCTGGTGGACGGTCGCTCGCCATTCAGACGGATGTCACCGATCGCTGTGCCGTGGAGCGCCTGGTATCGCTCACCGAACAGGAACTTGGCGCGGTCGATCTGCTGGTCAATAACGCCGGTGTCTTCGGCCCAATCGGGCCGATCTGGGAGATCGACCCGGATGAGTGGTGGCAGGGTGTGGCATCTCACCTCCGGGGGACACTGCTCTGCTCGCGGGCGGTTCTGCCGGGCATGATCGAGCGGCGGCGCGGCCGCATCATCAATGTCGCCAGCCGCTCCGGCGCCGCCACCCATCCCTACACGTCCGGTTACGCCGTTGCCAAAGCCGGCGTCCTCCGCTTCACTGACCATCTCGCCGCGGAGACACGCGACCAAGGTGTGAGCGTCTTTGCCATCTATCCCGGCCGCGTGCAAACGGCGATGACCGATGAGTTGATCGAATCCGCTGCCGGACGCAGGTGGCTGCCGGGTGAGAAAAAGGCACGCGAAGGCCAATGGCTGTCAGCCGACCACGCCGCCCAGCTCTGCACCACGCTCGCGACCGGGCGTGCCGATGTCCTGTCCGGCCGCTTCTTCGGTGTCTACGAGGACCTGGACGACCTTACCCGCCGCGCCGAGGAGATCGAGCGGAACGACCTCTATACCCTCCGCCTTCGGACCTAACGCCGCGGCGCACACGCGGCGATCCGGCTCTGTCCGTCGTGGCAGGCATCAGGCCGGCACAGCAACGTCGAACGCGAGCGGTAGACTCTTCACTCCGTAGAAGATGAATGACGGAATGCGCGGCAACTCGGCAGCGTCGGCCCGCCGAAAATTCGGAAGCCGATGGAGCATCGCTTCCAGCGCCACCTTCGCCTCGAGGCGGGCGAGCGGCGCCCCCAGACAGAAATGCACGCCCAGGCCGAAGGAGATGTGCCGGTTGTCTTCGCGGGCGATGTCGAAGGTCTCCGCGTCGGGAAACACCTCTTCGTCGCGGTTGGCCGATGCAAGCCATACCACGACCGGCTGACCTGCTCCGATCTGTTGACCGCGGATCTCCACGTCCTGCCGCGGGAATCGGATCGTCGCCTGCACCGGCGGGTAGTAACGAAGCGCCTCCTCGACCGCCGAAGGGACGAGCGAATCACCGGCAGCCAATCGATCCCGCACATCCGGCAGTTCGGTCAACGCCAGCATCGCGTTGCCGATCAGGTTGGTCGTCGTCTCGTTCCCCGCGACGAGCAGGAGGATGCACATCGCCATCACTTCTTCCGGCGTCAGCCGGTCCCCCTCCGCCTCAAGTTTGAGCAGATTGCTGACGAGGTCGCCACGCGGCTCTGTCCGGCGAAGCTCGAAGATGTGGGTGAAGTACTTGATGAACTCATCCCGTGCCCCCTGGGCACCGGCCACCACCTGCATGCCGGCAAGCCCGTTGCCGAGTCCGGCGACCAGCGCATCCGACCACTGTTTGAAGTCGGCGCGGTCTTCGGGCGGCACGCCGAGGATCTCGGCGATCATGATCACGGGCAGCGGCGTGGCGATATCCTCGATCACGTCGATACGACCACTCTCGATGACGCTGCCCAGCAGCTCGTCCGTCACCTGCCGCATCCGTGGCTCGAGTTGTGCCACCATGCGCGGCGTGAACGCCCGATTCACCATCGAGCGCAGCCGGGTGTGGTCCGGTGGGTCCAGGGTGAGCATGCTCCGCTGGGGCCGAGCCTCCGGTGGGATCATCTCGGTGAACATGCGAGGACCGTAGGTGAGCCCATCGGAGGAGAACGTTGCCGGATCACGCAGGATGCTGATGCAGTCCTCATAGCGTGTGACACTCCAGAGGTTAAAGCCCGGGAGCACCGATACCCGCTCATCCCGCCGGGCGGCGGCATACGCCGGGAATGGATTCGCCTGGCCTGTCAGCAGCAGCGGGTTGATCGGCATCGTTCGTTTCCTTCCTCTGGCGAACGGCAGCTTACGATGCCATTCTACCGATCAGTATAGACGAGGCAGAAAGCGGATCGTTCATGTCGCATAATGTGATCGAGCGATCCGGGCAGCGATCAGTGCAGTCTGGGCAGGCGGAGCGATATCCCCGGTCCTCTATACTTGACGAAGATCCCATCCCAGCGGATGAGTCCAGCGATGTCCACCAGCCACGCACCGCCGCTCTCTGATCACGCGCATGCGGCGCTGATCCAGGCGGACGCCACGCGCGTTCATCTCGGACATGACGCGCTCGAACCGGAGCACATCCTCGCCGGTCTGCTCGACGTGCCCGAAGGCAACGCGGCGCTCATCCTCCGGCATCTCCACATCAACGTGGATGAACTCCGGCGCGAGCTCGATCTCTTCCTGCGCCGGAGCGTGCCGCTGCCCAGCGGAGACACGATACCGCTTGATGGCCGGGATGTGCCGTTAGGTATCACCGGCCGCTCGGTCCTGGACCGTGCCGCCGCGCTGGCGGGCGACGGGCCGACCGGCAGCGAGCATCTGCTCCGGGCTGTGCAGACGCTGCCGTCTCCCGCCGCGACGCTGCTCCGCTCCGTCGGGGTTACCGCGGAGGAGATCGAGCGCCGATTTGTATCGGCCGAAGCGGACGCCGACGACCGGCGGTTCGTAGACCTTGTCGAGCAGGCGCGACGGGGATTGCTCCCGCCGCTGGTCGAGCGGCCGGCGCTGCTCCGCGAGCTGAGCATCCGCCTGCTCAGCGCCGGCGGACGGGCGGTGCTCCTGGTCGGCGAACCAGGCTGTGGCCGGACAAGCCTCGTCTACCTCCTGGCCCGGGCGCTCGCCGAAGAGCCGGAACCCGGGACTTCCGGCAATGGAGATCTCGGCGCATCGGTCGGAACGACGCCCACTACCGCACTGCCGCTGCCGCAGCGGGTCATTCAGACCGACGGACGGTCGATGCTGCTCGATCCGGTACGGACCCTCCGCGAGGCCGCCGCATCCGGGCCGGCGCTCCCCACCGTGCTCTGGGTACCGGACATTGATGCGTACTTCGGCGGATCGGCGCGGCCGCTCGACGTCGAGGCCGGTATGGTCCTGCGCGAGATCATCGCGGCCGGACACGTCGTCGTGATCGGCTCGACGACGCCAGAGGCGCAACGCCGCCATCTCAGCGCCGACGCCGGCCTCTTCGAACCCATGAACGTGACGGAGCCGGACGCGGAGGACGTTGCCGCCATCCTCCGACTCACCGCACCTCGGCTTGCGGCGATGCATCAGGTGACGATCGCGGACGGTGCGATTGCGGCGGCTGCGGACCTTGCCCGGCGGTACGGTAGCTTCACCGGGGCCGCCTTGCCGGGGTCGGCGTTGCGTGTGATCGAGCGGGCCTGCGTCGAAGTGCGGCTGGCAGGAATCGCCGGCCTGGGATTCGCGGATGAGGCGGATGACAATGCCGTCGACGCCGCTGACGTTGCCGTGGCGGTGTCGGCAATAACCGGCGTCACGGTCCGTGATGTCGGCAAAGCGGAGGCCGCGCGATTGGCGGCGATGGAGGAGCACCTTCGCCGGCGGGTGATCGGCCAGGATGAAGCGCTCAACGCGCTCGCGCGGGCGATACGTCGTGCACGGATGGGCTTCAAGGACCCCAAGCGGCCGGTCGGGTCTTTCCTCTTCCTCGGCGGCAGCGGTGTCGGCAAAACAGAATCTGCCCGTGCCCTCGCCGAATTCCTCTACGGGGATGAGTCGCAGATGATCCGGCTGGATATGTCCGAGTACGCGGACAAGCACACCGTGGCGCGGATGATCGGCGCGCCGCCGGGCTACGTCGGCTACGACGAGGGTGGTCAACTGACCGAGGCGGTCCGCCGCCGGCCGGAGTCGCTGGTGCTGTTCGACGAAGTCGAGAAGGCGCATCCGGACGTGCTCACGATCCTCCTCCAGGTCCTGGAAGATGGCCGGTTGACCGATGGCAAGGGCCGCACCGTCGACTTTCGGCAGACGGTGATCATCATGACCTCGAACGTCGGCACGCACCTGCTGCACGACGTTCGCGGACCGATCGACGGCGTGGTGAAGGAGCAACTGGAAGCGGAGTTGCGGCGGAACTTTCGGATCGAGTTCCTCAACCGGATCGACAAGATCATCTTCTTCCGGTTCCTCGCACCCAGGGATCTGGCGAAGATCCTCGACTTGATGCTCGGCAAGGCGATCGCACGGGCGCGCGACCAGCGCATCACGCTTGAGGTATCGTCCTCGGCGAAGGAATGGCTGCTGGCGCAGAACCACGAACCGGAACTCGGGGCGCGACCTTTACGGCGGATTGTGCAAGATTATGTAGAAGATGCTCTCGTCGAGCGCCTGCTGCGGGGCGAGATCCGCCCCGGCGAAGCCGTCGAGGCCGGCGCAGGGCATGATGGTCTGACCTTCACCGAGCGCCAATCAATCGAACCATTCGGCAGTACAAGCGCGACCCCGCGGGCGCAGGAGCCAGGCGCATGACCGGTCGCGATGATGTGGAGAGCGATATGCAACAGACAGACATCGAGTCAAGACCGATGACCCTGATTGGCCGTTCGGACCCCGCGATTCAGGTCGTGGACTCCGCCTATCAGATCGTGACGATGATCGGCGCCAACCCACGCGCGATCCGGCCGATCCTCGCGCAACGGCGCATTTCCAAGGAGCAGGTGCTCGAAGCCGCGGACAGCCTCGCCCAGCGTGCTGGGACGATGCTCGCCGGAATGGACTCGGCCGAGGAGCAGCGACGCGCGCAGCACGAGCGCGCGATCACGGAACTCAAGGACCGAATCGCGGCCTGGCAGTCTGAAGATACCGCGGGTGGCGATCGACGCGAGCAGGCGCCGGCGGAGATTGCGCGACTGCAGGCAGAGCTCGACGCCGCCGATGCTGCCTTCACCCGCTTTCAGGCGGAGCAGCGCGGACCGCGCACCTATCTCTCGACGTTGCGCGAGCGCGCCGACCGCGTTCGCGAGGTCTATCAGGCGCTGTAGAGGGTGGGGTTCGCCTCCTCCAGATGTTGGACGAACGTTCCGGCTGACAGGAGCGAAGGTATCTCGTAGGCGGGTAGCGGCCGGGCAAAGTAGTAGCCTTGGGCATGGCCGGCGCCGAGGCTGCGCACGCACGCCAGTTGGTCCGACCGTTCGACGCCCTCGACGACGACGTCCATCTCCAGCGACTGGCCGAGCGTGCAGATCGCTTTGACAATCGCCGCCGCGCCCCGGTCATCGGGCAGCTCGCGGACAAATGACCGATCGATCTTGATCGAGTCAACCGGAAACCGGCGCAAGTAGCTGAGCGCGGAGTATCCGGTGCCAAAGTCATCGATCGCCAGTTGAATACCAAGGCGCTTGAGCGCGCGAATCGAGTGCAGCGCGGCGGTCGCATCCTGGAGAAGAGCATTTTCCGTGATCTCGAGGATCAGGGAGGATGGATCAAAACCGGTGGCATCCAAGAGCGTCGCCACCTGTGCTGCAAGATCTGACTGTTGCAGGTGCCCGGCAGAGATATTGATACTGACCCGGAGCGGCGGACCATCAGCACGGAGGCGTTGCCACGCGATCGCGCTGCGGCACGCTGACTCGACCACCTGCTGCCATAGTTCCACGATCAGGCCCGACTCTTCGGCAATGGGGATAAATTCCGTCGGTTGAATCATGCCGCGCGTCGGATGCATCCACCGGGCAAGCGCTTCCACGCCGGTCACCGATCCGGTATGGAGGTCGACGATCGGCTGAAACCCAATCCGAATCTGATTGCGTTCGATCGCCTCGCGGAGTCCCGTTTCGATGTCGAGCCGGCGGGCGGCCCGGAGCATCGATGGGGTGAAGTGGACCGCGCGGCCCTTCCCCGCCGCCTTGGCCTCGTAGAGGGCAATGTCGGCGTCACGCAGAACATCGGCCGGCTGTGCGTCGCGGGCATCGCGCACGACGATACCGCCGCTGGCGCTGATCCGGATGCTTCGTCTTGCCAGCGTAAACGGCGTCTGCAACGAAGCAAGCAACCGATCGAACGTCGCGGTCGCTTCGGCGGGGTCAGCCACACCTTCCATCAAAACGATGAATTCATCGCCACCCAGTCGAGCGAACGTGTCACCCGGCTGCAAGTAGCGCGCGAGCCGTTGGCTGACCTCGACAAGCAACTGATCACCGGCGGCGTGTCCGAGACTCTCATTGACCACCTTGAACCGGTCGAGGTCGAGGAGTAACACGGCGATCCCTGAGGAGTGGCGTTCGGCCCGTGCCAATGCCTGGCTCAGCCGATCGAGCAACAATGCTCGATTCGCCAGCCCGGTGAGCGGATCGTGAAATGCCTGATGCGTCAGCTGGTCTTCAAGGTGTTTTCGTTCGGTGACGTCATGCCCGTTGAGTACGATGCCGCCGACACTGGGATCGGCGAGCAGATTCGACACGACGGCTTCGACAAAGCGCCAGGAGCCGTCGCGGTGGCGGATCCGGAACTCCAGCGACTCTCGTGCCCCGTCGTGCACGAGCCGCTGGCGGAGGATTGACTCGACATGCGCGCGATCATCGGGATGGACCCAATTGAGGCCGGTTGTTCCGATCACCTCGTCCGGCGCGAAATCGAGCATCCGCTGGATGGCGGGGCTGACGTAGACGAGGATGCCCGACGCATCGACGATGACGAGGAGGTCGCTGGCGTTCTGGACGAGCGAGCGGAATCGTTCCTCGCTCGCCCGCAATGCCACTTCAGCGCGACGCCGCTCGGTCACGTCGCGCGAGATGACGAGTACGCCGACCATCTCGCCGGTGGAGTTGCTCAGCGTCTGCCAGCGGGCCTCGATATCAACCCAGGCACCTCTGGCATGACGGGCACGATAGACGATGTCCCGGCTTCCCGCACGTGTTGTGTGACGCTGATCGGAGTCGTCGATCAACGATTGGAACCGGCCGGCCAGCGACGGCGCATCGTCGGGATGAACGAAGTCATAGATAGCACGGCCGATTAGTTGGTCGGCCGTGTATCCCAGAACGTGGAGATAGGCGGAGTTGACAAATCGATAGCAGCCATCTTCGTCCAACACACAGACCAGGTCGGGCGTGGTTTCGACAATTCGTTGCAGCCGCGACTCACTCTCGACCAAGGCCGCTTCCGTCTGCCTTCGATCGTCAAGGTCTTGGATGACACCGACCAGGAGGCGCTCCTCCGACTCGTCCACCGTCGTGACCACGATCTCCAGGTCGACGACCGTGCCGTCGCGTCTATGGAAGGACACTTCAGTGTGCAACGGCGCGCGGTCGGGCGTGCCGGACGGATCGCTTTTGGGGAGTGACGCCGCGGCCAGCCCCGGAAATGTCAGGGTGCGAACCTCGTCCACGGTTGAGCCCAGCAGCCGAATCGCGGCAGCGTTCGCATCAAGACACTGGCCGTGTTCGTCCATGACGACGACGGCCGCCGGCATTTCCTGCAGGACGGCGCGCAGCCGGTGACTTGGTAGCTCAAGCTGTCGATTGGCAGACATGCAGAAGACTCGGAACGTTCCGCGAGGCATAGACGTGCTATGGGTTCATTGTACGGAGCAATCATGCTGTAAGACCCTCGGTCGAGGAGGGAGGAAATTGTGTACCGCGCGATCTTTCGCAGAACACATTCATTTCGACGCGCGCACGCCACCATCGTCGGGTGCTTCCCGTGCCGGCTGCCATGGCAGACGTCCTTCGGTCTCGATCACGAGGGCGACGCTGAGGAAGGTACGGATGAGGACAATGCCTCCGAGAACGGCAACGTCGGTCAACGTTGGACTCGCCGTCACCGTGCGAATGATATCCCCCGCGACGAGAAACTCCAACCCAAGCAGGAGCGCGCGACCCAGCCCGCGGCGATACTGCCGGTAGGCATAGCCGTCGCCCGCGCCAACGCGGATGTGTTGGAGGAATTGAGTCGATGCGACGACGCCGCCGATGACGATGACGGCGACACCGACGCCTTCAACGACGGCGCCCACACCTTTCACAATGTGTTCAAAGTCAGCCAGCTGCATACTCCTCGAGACGTTTGGCAGTCAGGCATAGCATGGTGCGTGCCGCTGCCACCGGCAGGGTCAGCGGGTATCGTTCCGGCCGGACATTTCCCGGGCGGCGCGCGGTGAGGCGGGCATCTGGAGTCGCTCGCGAACCTGTCGGTTCACCGTCTGATAGGTTTCGACGTTGCGCGTAACCCGTGCAATCTGCTCGCGGGCGTTGGGCACATTCGGCGTGCTCAGGATCAAGTTGCGGATCAGACTCTCGATCATGTCGAGCTGGTTCTCAATCGAGCGAACTTCCTGCTGCAGCTCGGCATAGCGGTCGAGCTCGGCGGTGAGCAGATCGACATTCTCGAGGACGTCGGCGCGTTCTACGTCGGGAAGGCGCGCGAGCTGCCGCCGTTTCTGTTCCAAGCGCTGTTGCGTGTCCTCAATTGGATAGTTGACGAGGATGAGGAGGTACTCGGACCGTTGCCGGCTGATCGCTTCGGCCCAATTGACAAGGTGAGAGACATCGGCGAGGAGTCCTGCCGGCAGCGCACCAATGCGGTTCGCGCGGTTTCGGAGGCGGTCGAGAATCGTGTCTTCTCCATCGACAATCCGGCGAAACTGACGGAGGCGCTCCTCGAATTCCTCGACCGAAACCGGCGCCTCGCGGCGGCTCTCCCGTCGCTCGGACGTCCGGGCAATATCCAGTTCCTCCATCAAGGCTTCAAACCGCTCGCGCACGCGGGCGGCAGAGTGCTCCTCCTCCCGGTCATAGACCGGCGGATGCGCCGCTCCATAGCGGAGTCGCGCAACCTCTTCGAGTTGCCCTTCAATCTCCTTGATCGCATCCTCACGCAGGTCCGACGTCCGCATCACCCGGCCAACGAGATAGATGCCCCAGGCAGCATACGCGGGCGCGGCGAGCAGAGCGAAGAGGGGATTGACCACCCCCGCCGCGAGCAGCCCCGTCCCGAGCGCCGCCAACCCGACGCTTGGCGGCCGCTGCGCTTCCCGCACCAACCGCTGCCACATGCTCATGTAATGGACCCCAGCGGATTTGAACCACGGAGACGCAGAGGACACAGAGAAGAAGTTGAATCCTCTGTGTCCTCTGCGTCTCTGTGGTTCATTATTGTCTTATCGTTGGCCGGCAAGGTTGAGGGTGAAGAGGACGAGGCGGTCCTGTTCGAGCTCGCCCTCGACGCAGGAGTCGTAGAATTGCAGGCGCTGGCGGAGTTCGTCGTCGGACTTCGGCCAGGTGACGATCACCTGGTTGCCTTGCACGAGCGGATCGGCGGTGATCACGGCAGCGACGCGCTCGGCGCGGGCGCGGGCGAAATCGATCGTTCCCTGCGGATCTTGCCCGCAGGGTTTTGCTGCCCGCCCTTCGATGACCAGATAGACGCCGGGCGTGCGCTTGATCAATTCGGCGATCTCGACCAGGGGCGCGTCGGCGCCGGGCTTCAGTTCGGCGCTATTGCCGAAGAAGTCCAGCTTTTCCACCGGCAGCTTCGCGATCACATTGCGCCGGAGCGTTTCCTGTTCTTCGGGTGACAGCGCGGGGAGGGGGATGCGTTCGGCCAGGTAGAAGGTCCGGTTCAAGGGAGCGCGATTGGGACGCAGGGCCGTGTTGTCCGCGGCCGCGAGCGTGAAACGCGGATCGATCAGATCGGGCGCGGGGATTGAGTTCGGCGTCTTGCCTCCTTGCTGCCAGTAGGTGCGGACCTCATCGATTCGGCGGGCGAGGATGTTCGGGTCGGCGAGGGCGTCCGCGTTCTGGTCCAGGCTTGCCTCGGCCACGATCTTGCTCAATCGCTCGCCCAGGACCCGATCGTTGTCGATGCCGCTCCACTCCTGCCAGCTGGCGAAGGCGCTGTCAACCGGCTTCACCGTGCTCATCGCGTCGATCAGCGTCCTGCTGAACGCCTGATTGTTTTCGGTACTGTCCTTGACCGCCTGGAACCAGCCATCAACGAACGCCTGTGCCTGCTGTGGATGCTGCTGGACCCACGGTTTATGCGCGATCACGGCATCGAGCACGTACTGGAAGCGGCTGGTATCGGCCAGCAGGGTATAGCCCGGCTTGGGCTGACCGGTTTCGTCGAAGAGTTGGAGCATATCCGGCTGCCAGCCGACGACGCCGTCGCACTCGCCTCGTTCAAATGCGCCGATCGCATCCTCCAACGTCTCGTGTGGCACGCGTTGAACTTGATTCAGCAGTTGCAGCGGTCCGAACAACTCCAGGAAGAACGCCTCTGACACGGAGCCTTCGACAAAGCAGGCACGCCGCCCCGCCATCTCGTTGAGGGTGCCGACCTCGGCGCGGGTGACGAACATATCCGCTCCGGTACTGGCATCGACCAGGGCGAGGATCGTGGTATTGGCGTCACAGTAGAGCGCGCAGGCGTCCACGGTCGTCAGCAGTACCTGGTACTTGCCGTCGGAGAGATCTTTGATCTTCTGGGCTTCGCTCGTGTTCTCGTATTGCAGGCCAAAGCCTTTGGCCTGGAAGTTGACGTCCTGAAGCAGTCCCTTCGCTTCCATATAGGCGCACTTGTGATAGGGATCGAAGGCGTCATAAGCGCAAAGCACGGTATCGCGCGGAGCGGGCGGCGCCGTGGGCGTCGGCGTTTGGGGACGCGCCGTCGCCTGCCCGGCAACCCGCGTCGGCGAAGCAGCCGTCGCAGCAGGCGCGAGTGTGGCGGACGGTGGCGGTAGCACCGGCGTCTGCGGCACTTCCGGCGTCACCTGCCGCGCCTGATCGTCGTCGCCACGCACCCGGTCGAACGCGCCGGTGATGTCATCGCGAAAGCAGGTCGCGATCAAGGCGACCGGCGCAATCAGTAGCACAATAATGAGTATGCGGCCGAGGAATGTGATCTCTGTGCGTTGGGACACGGTTACGCTACCCTCGGCCGCAGGGCGGCACCATCGCTATCGCCATCGCTTCTCATAAAATCGACGCTGCTCGTCCTTGAGCATCTGGAGCGATGGCTCGATCCATTGAAACCGTTCAAAGACATGCGCGGTTGCGTCAATCGCAACGTTCGGTGCGTCGGCGATGAGGACGGCGGAAGGCATTGTGCGTTCCCAGCATATTGTCTCGGTGCTTGATATGTACTCCTGGCGGAGCCAACGTTCTGGCGGTGCGGTGAGCTTGCGGCCGAGCATCCCATGCAACTCAATTCGAATGCTGACCGCCGATCCGAACACGTCGCGGTGCGCGAGACGTCGTGTAAATTCGAGGATCTCGGCCATCGTATAGATCACGTTGAAAATGCTCAGCGTCCGTGGAGCATCGACAGGCGCACTGGGGGTGCGTGTTCTCTCCCAGGAATCCTCACGATCTTCGGATACGGCGAAGTGATGGACAAACTGTCCGCTCTGATAGAACCGCCAAACCTCGATGAGATTGCCTAGTGCGGTGCCGCATTGCACCCAGCCGTCTCCAATAACCCGGTCTTCGCGATCGACATACGGATAGTCCCAGCCACGCTGGCCAACGCGGGACTCCTCAACAAGTCTCCAGCAGTCGCCGAGCGTTTGGATGCGGTCGTCCTCGAAGGTTGCTGGATGAATGACGACACGCCAGTATCCTGCTTGATGAATCCAAGCGAGAAGGTCATCGACGCTGACGGTTGCGGAGGTCATAGATCACCCCGTTGCGCTCGGAACTGCTCTTCGTCCGTCAATGCAGCTATTGGGCCAATGCCCGCGTCCCGCATTGCTCCGAACACCGGCGTCAGCCACTTTTGAACGCCGACAGCGATTGCCCGGTCCAGTAGCTCGCGCATTTCTAGTTGCGACTGAACTCTGACGGTCTCCCACTTCCTATGTGAACGGGTATAGACGGCACCCGGTCTCAGTGAGTCTGAGCCCTGGCGAGTGTATACATCGCCCTGGCTAAGCGGATCCGATCCGCCAGTGCAGACGATCGGCAGTTCGCGGAATCCTAGTACCTCGATGATAACGAAACGCTTGGAGTTGTGATCGAAGTGGTGGACGGTCAACTCAACGTACGGATCCGCGCATCCATTAACAAACTGCTGGACAACATCTTGCTGAAAACGGGCGTCAGCCTCCTCGTCTACGCCGTTTGGCTCCCACTGATTATCAACCTTGTCCATCCCGATGACGATCGATCCACCACCGATATTGGCCATGGCCATGCAGGTGCGAGCGATCGCGGCCCTTACGCGGTACTCACTCCAAAGATATGAGTTCGGTCCGCTCGCGCCCTTGTACTCCCGGTCGCGGCCTTCGCGCCCTTGCGTGATCAACGCGCGGAGCCTGGAATTTGCATCCGGAGCGTTCTGCTGCACCCGGCTTACTCTCGGGTCCCGCTCTGCGCTGCCGGGGGATCTGCTTCTCCGGCGGCCTGCTGATTCGCGGCGGTGGCGGGCTGGGCGGCGGGTGACGTGGCGCGCGTTGCCTGTTCGCGTTGGAGCTGGACCTGGACCGGCGTGTAGCCGAGTTCCTGCTGAAGCTTCTCGAACTCCAGTTTGCCCTGGGCGTTCATGTTGGCGAGCTTCGCCTGCTGTGCGGAGCGGCGGCCTATTTTCATCGTGTCGATCAGGCGGGTGCGGGAGTAGACTTCCGCTTCGAGTTCCTGGGCCTCGCGGCGAATGCCGGAGCGGCCTTCGTCCTTGTGTTCAGAGATGCCGAGGATCTGTTCCTCGATCTTGGTCAGTTCGAGCATCGCCTGGTTCGCGTACATCTGGCTTTCCAGCATCTGGTCCTCGGCCCACTGGCGCTCCATCTCCTCCTGGTAGGAGCGGACCTGCTGGTTCAGCTCATCCGATCGGCGGGTGATGTCGGCGACGAGCTGATCGGCGGCCTGCAGCTCGCCACGCGCCTGGGCGAGTTGCGGCGCGATCTTGCGTGCTTCGTCCTCTTCAAACTGGGCGCGGGCGAGGTCGTTCTCGGTCTGTGCCTGCTTCGCCGCTTCGAGGTGGATCCGCATCGATTGCTCGAGCGCGGTGACATTGGCGTGCGCGTTCTTCTGGCGGACGACGGCCCAGTACGGTCCCTGACCGGACTGGGCGGCCAGTTCGTACATTTTCTTGAAGCGCTCGTATTCGCGCTCCTGGACGTTGCGGATTCGCTCCTGCATATCGCCGGTTCCCTCGACCCGCCGGACAAAGATGCGAAAGACGCCGCCGATTGCCGTGAAAAACCGGTTGATCAGGCCCACCATGTACCCCTTCTTCCGGCCGAATCGCAATTGGGCCGGCGATACTCTCATCATCATATGCTACCGACCGCTGCCGTCATGAAAACGTTACCTTGTGCGGACAGACTCGCAACCGGCAGGAGATCGTGATGGGGGATACTTCGACCGCACGGTAAAACCGAGAGCTGATCATGTTCGTTGACGGTTTCGCGAGGACGTGATACACCGGCCCCACATTTCGCCGGATGGAGGGGATCCGGCCGCAGCAGTCCCCGGAGGTTTCGGGGCGAACGCCCTATGGGAGGGAGAGGGAAGCCGTGTCGTCAGACTGGACTGTTCAAGGACTGGTGGATGATTTCAAAGCCGGGCGAATTACCCGGCGCGGCTTTGTCAGCAAGCTGGCCGGCGTCGGCGTCGGCCTGCCGGTGATCGCGGCAATCCTGGCGGCCTGCGGCGGCGATTCCGGCGAATCGGAGACCGCCAGCGAAGCGACGCCTGGCAGCGGCGTCGCGACCACGGCTCCGCAGGCGGCAGGGACCTTCCAGCCGACCCAGCGCGGTGGCGGCGGTCAGGTCAAAGTCTTGTGGTGGCAGGCACCGAGCACGCTCAATCCGCACATGTCTTCGGGCACGAAGGACCGCGACGGATCGAGCATCTTCTATGAGCGGCTCGTCTATTACGACAACGAGGCGGCGCTTCAGCCACGGCTGGCCAGCGAGGTGCCCAGCCAGGAGAAGGGAACGCTCGACAAGGATCTGAAGTGGGTCGTCTGGAAGTTGAAGAAGGGCGTCACCTGGCACGACGGCCAGCCGTTCACCGCCGAAGATGTGGTCTTTACCTGGGAATACGCGACCGACCCCGATACGGCGGCGCTCAGCCAGGGCGGCTACAAGAACATTGCCTCGATTGAGAAGGTGGACGACCTCACCGTTCGGGTCAACCTCAAAGAGGCGTCGATTGACTGGGGCGCTCCGTTCTATGCGAGCGACGGCCTGATCATTCCGAAGCACGTCTTCCAGGCGAGCAAGGGGAAGGAAGCCCGCAACGCGCCCGCGAACCTCAAGCCGGTCGGCACCGGGCCGTACAAGATCGTCGACTTCCGCCCGGACGATATCGTCATCGCCGAGATCAATCCCAGCTATCACATCGAGAACCGGCCGTACTTTGATCGGTTCGAGATGAAGGGCGGCGGCGACGCGGTCAGTGCGGCGCGCGCGGTGCTCCAGACGGGTGAGTACGACTTCGCTTGGAACCTGCAGGTAGACGGCATCCAGCTGGCCAGCATGGAGAAGGGCGGCCAGGGTGTCGTCAACGTCACCCAGGGCGGCAGCATCGAGCATGTACAGCTCAACTACACCGACCCGAATGTCGAGGTAGACGGCGAGCGTTCCAGTCTCAAAGCGCCGCACCCGTTCTTCACGGACATGAAGGTGCGCCAGGCGTTCGCCCTCGCGATGGACCGCAAGACGGTCGTCGATCAGCTCTACGGCAAGACGGGCGAGGTTGCCCTTTTCTATTTCTACACGCCGAAGAAGTATGTCCCCGATGCGACCTGGCAGAAGGACATCGCCAAGGCAAACCAGCTTCTTGACGAAGCGGGCTGGAGGAAGGGCGGCGACGGCATCCGCACCAAGGATGGCAAGCGGATGAAGGTGCTCTACCAGACCTCGGTGAACAAGCTCCGCCAGGATACCCAGGCGGTCGTCAAGCAGGATCTGGAGTCGATCGGTGTCGAGGTCGAGCTGAAGGCCGTGATCGCGGATGTGTTCTTCGCGGCCGACCCGGCCAATCCGGACAACTTCCCGCACTTCTACGCGGACATGCAGATGTATACCTCCACACGGGCGGCGCCGGACGACGTGATGGTGATCATGCAGACGTTCCTCTCCACAGAGGTCCGCCAGAAGGCGAACAACTGGGCGAAGCAGAATACTACACGCTACGTCAGCCCGGAGTTCGACGCGCTCTACACCGCCGCCGCAAAGGAGACTGATCCGACCAGGTTCGCCGAGGCAGTCAAGAAGATGAACCAGAAGCTGCTCGACGACATCGCGGTCGTGCCGCTTGTCGCCCGCGGCGGTGTCGCGGCGATCAAGAACGATCTGAAGGACACCAAACTCTCCGGCTGGGCCTCCAACCTCTGGTACCTGCCCTACTGGCATCGCGATTCGTAGGGAGTCGGGAGTGGGGAATCGGGAGTTGTGATGCGACGATCGCTGCATGACTCCCGATTGCCGGGCGCGTGGAGCCAGCCATGACACAGTTTGTCCTTCGGCGGCTGATGATCGCCGTGCCGACCCTGATCGGCATCAGCCTCGTCCTTTACGTGATCATTGCGATGGCGCCGGGCGATCCCTTCGCCGAGCTGGCGCTCAATCCGAACGTGCCGCCGGAGTTGCAGCAACAGCTGCGCGAGGACCTTGGCATCGACGACCCGGTCTATATCCAGTACGTCCGCTGGGCTACGTCACTGGCCCGCGGCAATTGGGGCGTCTCGTTCGTCAACCATGTACCGGTGCTGGACCTGATCTGGGACCGGTTGCCGACCACGCTGTTTGTCGTCGGGTCAGCGTATATCGTCGCGCTCATCATCGCGCTGCCGGTCGGCATTATCTCCGCCGTCAAGCAATACTCCTGGATCGACAACTTCGCGACCACCTTTGCCTTCCTCGGATATTCGTTGCCGACGTTCTTCACCGGTCTGCTGTTCATTCTGATCTTCACGGTAAAGCTGGGGTGGTTGCCAGAGATCTACACCACGAACATCCAGGCCACGGGGCTGGAATGGGTGTGGATCATGCTGAAGCAGGCAGCGATGCCGATCGCGGTGCTCGCGCTGTTTCAGGCGGCCGAGTTGACGCGGTTTGTGCGTTCGTCAGTGCTCGATGTGATCCATCTGGATTACGTCCGTACCGCGCGATCCAAAGGCCTGGAGGAGCGGGCGGTGATCGTGCGCCATGCCGTGCGCAATGCGCTGATTCCGGTGGTAACGATCATGGCGTTGCAGATGCCGGGGATCTTCACCGGGGCGTTGGTGACGGAGCAGATCTTCCGGGTGCCCGGCATCGGCTCACTCCTGATCCGATCGCTCAATACCCATGACACGCCGGTGATCATGGGTATTGTCTTCACATACTCGATTCTCGTGGTCCTGTTCACGCTCCTGGCTGATATCGCCTACGGCGTGCTCGACCCACGGATCAAGTATTCGTGAGGGAGTTGCGAGTCGGATGGGAACGGGTTTGAGACTCTCGGCCAAGGAGCTTGAGGATGACGACGCAATCCCTCCCGGCAACGGATGCGGCCGTTCGACCGGCCGACGCGTTCCTTACTCGAAAGCCACGGACGCTCTGGTCGGATGCATGGCGTCAGTTCCGGCGGCACCGGCTGGCGATGCTCGGCCTGGTCGTCTTCACCTTCCTGGTCGCCGCGTGCGCGTTTGGGCCGATGATCTACACTACGCCGATCGATCAGATCAACTTTGCCCAGCGCAACCAAACGCCGAGCCTCGAGCACCCGCTGGGCACGAACGATCGCGGCGAGGATATGCTCGCCCGCATCCTCTATGGCGGCCGGATTTCGCTCTCCGTCGGGATCGTAGCGATGCTCATCGCCGTCACCCTGGGCACGGCGATCGGGTCACTGGCCGGCTTCTTTGGCGGCTTCACCGATACGCTGCTGATGCGGCTGACCGAGCTGTTGATCTCGTTGCCGCAGTTGCCGTTGTTGCTGCTGATCGTCTATCTGTTTCGGGACAGCCTGCGCGGGTCGATCGGCGTCGAGGCGGGCACCTTCTTGATGATGGTCGTCGTCCTCGGTGGACTGCGCTGGATGTCGGTGGCGCGGCTGGTGCGCGCCTCGTTCCTCTCGATCAAGGAGAAGGAATACATGGAGGCGGCACGATGCATCGGTGTACCGCCGCACCGGATGATCATCACCCACATGCTGCCAAACGCGGCCAGTGGTGTGATCGTTGCCGGATCGCTGGCGATCGCGGCGGTGATCCTGGCAGAGTCGACGCTGTCGTTCCTGGGGCTTGGCTTCCCGCCGGACTATCCGACCTGGGGCCGGCTGCTGTTCGATGCCAAGGACCTGCTGGCGATCGCGCCTCATGTCGTCCTGATACCTGGCCTGATGATCTTCTTGACGGTGCTCTCGATCAACTTCATCGGCGACGGCCTGCGGGACGCGCTGGACCCACGCAAGTCACAGTAGAGGGGGTGGAAACCAACGGTCTGTTTGCCGCGTATACGTTACGAATTGGTAACAGGAATTTCGAGAAAGCTGCACCAATCGACATCCAGGAATGGTAGGATTGGCGCAGCTTTCAGGAGGGGAGTAGACCGGATGCACGAGCGTCCGGAATGAGGGAGGGGTAAGCCACAATGTCAGCATCGAGTCGAGTGCGGGGAGCGCGACTGAACCGCCGACGCTTCGTGACGGCCACCGGCACCGCCGGCGCCGCCGCGTTCATTGCGGCCTGCGGTGGTAGCGACGACAACGAATCATCCAGTTCCGGCGCGGGACAAGCGCAAGCGACGACCACCTCGGGCACCGCCGCTGCCGGTGGTCAGGCGGCGGAGAAGCCGACCGGCACCGTAACGATCATTCAGGGCGTCGAAGCCAATTCGCTCGATCCGGCGATCTTCAACGCGACGCCGGAGTCGGTCATTCTGTCGCATGTGATGGACACGCTGCTCTGGCGTGACGCCAAAACACTGAAGCCGGTCCCGTGGCTGGCGCAGGAATTCAAGAACGTCGACCCGACCACCTGGGAGTTCAAGCTTCGGCCGAACATCAAGTTCCATGACGGCACCCCCGTCAACTCTGAGGCGGTCAAGTTCAGCCTCGATCGCTGGGGCAAGGAGAAGGTCGGGAGCAAGGTGACGCGCCCGCGGCCGCGGCGCACGGTGTCGTATGACTCCGTCGAGGTGGTGGACGCGACGACGTTCCGGATCAAGACCTCCGCGCCGGCGCCAACCTTGCTCGATGCGCTGACGGGCGCCGACTCTTCGATCATCTCGCCGGCCGCGTACACGGATGAGTCGGACGACAATCTCGCCAAGGTAGCCTCCAATCCGGTGGGCAGCGGTCCGTGGAAGCTGGTTGATTGGCAGAAGGACCAGCGGATGACGCTGGAGGTCAATCCGGACTGGTGGGGACCGACCGTGGCCTTCGAGAAGATAGTCTTCCGGCCGATCGGGGAGACCTCGACCCGCATCCTCGCCCTCAAGAATGGCGAGGCGGACGTGATCGTCAATGTGCCACCGGATAATGCGCCCGATATCGAGAAGGGCAGCAATACTCGGCTGTCCAAGGTCGACGGCCTGCGCAAGATCTTCGTCGGTCTGCGCGTGGACAAGCACCCGGCCCTCGGCGACAAGCGCGTGCGCCAAGCGATCAACCACGCGATGAACTGGGATGCGATCTCCCGCGCGTTGCTCAACGGTGAGGGCGAGCGCATGAAGACGATCATGAACCCGCCACACGAGCCGGCCGATGCGAAGGCGTATACCTACGATCAGAACCGGGCGAAGCAGCTCCTGGCCGAGGCCGGCTACGCCAACGGCTTCACGATCGACATGGATGCGCCGACCGGCCGCTACATCAAGGACAAGGAGCTGGCGCAGGCGATCGTCCAGGACCTGGACAAGGTTGGCATCAAGGTCAACCTCAACGTCCTCGAGTGGAGCGTCTACGCCGGCCAGAAGCTGCTCACGGGCGGTCCTGGCCCGGCGCCGATGTATTTCGTCGGCCTCGGCGCACCCGTGACCGGCCAGGATGAAGCGTTCTTCTTCCACGACGAGTACGGCCTCGACTTCACCGATTGGCCGAACTCGCCGGAGTACACCCAGGCATTCAATTCACTCAAAGTTGAACTGGACGAGAAGAAATTCCAGGGCTATCTCGATCAGCTCAACAAGATCATCTGGGATGAGGCGCCGTGGTTGTTCATCTACAACCAGGTCGACTTCTACGGCGCAAGTAAAAAGATCGCCTGGGACGCCCGCCCAGACGAGCGGATCGCCATGTTCGAGGCGAAGTGGGCGTAGGTGTTAGCCGTTAGCGATTAGCGATTAGCCGTTAGTGCTCGTTCGATGTGCTCGGCACAACGCACTCGGCGGGCGGGTGGATCGCTAATCGCTAACGGCTGATCGCTGACTACTATGACGCAATACATCATTCGCCGGCTGCTGCAGTCCATCTTCGTTGTCTTTGGAGTCACCGTTCTGGTGTACTTCATTCTCTTTCAGACGGGTGATCCGACGTTTCTCAGCGTCGATCCCAACGCGACGAAGGAAGAGATCGAGGAGACGCGGCACGAGCTTGGCTATGACCGGCCCTGGTTCGTGCAGTACGGCGACTTTTTCGCCGGGCTGGTCCGCGGCGACCTGGGTACGTCGCTCCGGCAGGGGCGGCCTGTCTTTGAAGTTGTCACAGAAAAGCTGCCGGCGACGCTGGAGCTGACAATTGCGGCGCTGCTCCTCTCACTGATCGTCGCGATCCCGGTTGGCATCATCTCGGCGACCAGACCGAACTCGATCTGGGACAATCTGGCGATGCTGGGCGCGCTAGGCGGACAGAGCATGCCCGTCTTCTTCCTGGGGATCATGCTCCTCTACATCTTCGGCGGTCAGCTCGGCTGGTTCCCGATTGGAGGCAAGGGTCAGGGCGGTCTTGTGGATGAGTTGCGTCATCTGGCGCTGCCGGCGATCACACTCGGCGCGGTGTCCATGGCACGCAATACCCGGCTGGTTCGCTCGAACCTGCTCGAGGTGCTTCGTCAGGACTACGTCCGCACCGCCCGTGCCAAGGGATTGCGTGAGTATTCCGTCGTGCTGCGGCACGCGCTGAAGAATTCGCTGATCCCGGTGGTGACGATCATCGGCCTGGACTTCAGCGTGCTGCTCGGCGGTGCCGTGGTGACCGAAACCGTCTTTGCCTGGCCCGGCGTCGGCAGCATGGCAATCCGTGCGATCGGGCAAAAGGACTTTCCCGTCGTCGTCGGTTCGGTGACGATCCTTTCTCTGCTCTTTGTCGGGGTCAACCTCCTCGTGGATCTCACCTATGGCTATCTGGACCCGAGGATTCGATACAGTTGAGTGCCGGGTTCCGGGTTTCTCGGCGTAGCACGAGGAATTCTGAACCGGGAACCGGAGCAACGCGATGGCAGCAGAGACAACGATCACAGCGCTGGGGGACGCTGCTCCTACCCGGCATCGGCGGGCGCCGCGCTGGATTCGCAGTCTGTCACGGCGGTGGCTGGCAACGGCCGGCTTCATCGTTCTGCTCCTGGTCGTGACGGCCGCGGTCGCCGCACCGCTGATCGCACCGCACGATCCCCGACGCGGCGAGTTGATGGACAGTAAGTTGCCGCCGATGTGGTCCGAGGGCGGCATGCGCACGTACCCACTCGGCACCGACATGCTCGGCCGGGATATCCTCTCGCGCGTGATCTACGGCTCCCGCATCTCGCTGGCGGTGGGCTTCACGGCGGTGGCCGTGGCCGGCGCAATTGGCGTGTCGATCGGCGTGGTCTCCGGCTACTACAGCGGCCGGGTCGACGACGTGATCATGCGGCTGGCGGAGATTCAGCTGGCCGTGCCGTTCATCCTCTTCGCGATCGCGGTGCTGGCCGTGCTCGGGCCGGGACTGAAGAATCTGATCCTCGTACTCGGTATCACCGGGTGGGTGACGTATGCCCGGGTGGTGCGCGGCCAGGTTCTGAGCTTCCGCGAAAAGGAGTTCGTCGAGGCAGCGCGGGCGTTGGGTGCGGGTGATCTGCGGATCATGTTCCGTCACATCCTGCCGAACACGTTCGCCTCCCTGATCGTGATCGCATCCTTCGCGGTGGCGGCAACGATTCTCACCGAGGCGGCGCTCTCCTTCCTCGGTCTCGGCGTGCCTCCCTCGGTCCCCACGTGGGGCGGCATGGTGGCGGACGGACGCGAGCAGATCCTGACCAACCGGTGGTGGATGTATGTTCCGCCGGGCGTTGCAATCATGCTCACCGTGCTGGCGATCAACGCCGTCGGCGACTGGCTGCGAGATTTCCTCGACCCACGGCTGCGGGTGTAGTGGTAGTCTTCACTGCAGAACACGGTCCGCCACCAGCCCATTGAATGCTTCGCCAACCGGAGTAGGTGATTCCATGACAGCGACGCTTACGAGCGCGCCACCGGCCCTCGAACAACTGGTCTCCGAGCAGATGCGGGAATGGTCCGTTCCCGGCGTGGTGGTTGGCATCCTTCATGACGGGCAGATCGAAACCTGGGGGTTCGGCGTCACCAGCATCGAAACCGAGCAGCCGGTGACGGGAGATACCCTCTTCCAGATCGGATCGATCACGAAGGTCTTCACTGCCACGTTGATCATGCAGTTGGTCGATGAGGGACGGTTGGACCTCGATGCGCCGGTGCGGAGCGTGCTGCCATCGTTTCGGCTGGAAGACGATGCGGCGACAGAGTCGGTGACGCCGCGGCACCTGCTCACACACACAACCGGATTCTTCGGCGATCGGTTCGATGACTTCGGCCCCGGCGACGATGCCCTCAACCGGGCGATGGCAGCATTTCACACACTTCGCCAGTACACGCCGCCGGGTGACGTGTGGGCATACTGCAACACCGGCTTCCAGGCGCTTGGGGCGGTGATCGAATTGCGGACGGAGATGTCGGTCGAGCAGGCGATCCGCGAGCGGGTGCTGGCGCCGCTCGGCCTTGACCGGTCCTTCTTCTTCGCACATGAGGCGATCACGTATCGGGTCGGAGTTGGGCACAATCGTCTTCCGGGCAAGGATCTGGAGGTCGCCCGGCCCTATCCGCTGATCCGCGCGATGAATGCCGCGGGCGGTATCATCGGCACGGTGGGCGACCTGCTCCGCTTCGCCGCATTCCACATGAGCGATGGCGTCGTCGCGGGAACATCAGTCTTGAGCAGCGACTCGATCAAGGCGATGCAGACCATTCAAACCGAAGCCGGCCTCGCCGACTTTTGGGGACTCGGCTGGTCGCTCAACCGCGTGGACGGCCGGCTGGTCGTCGGTCACGGCGGCTCGACGAACGGCTTTCGCGCAAACCTGTCGCTGGTCCCAGGTTCCGGCACCGCGCTGGCCGTGCTGACGAACGGCAACGGCGGCCGAGCGCTGAATCGCGTGCTGGAGACGTGGTTCCTCGAAGCCCACGCCGGCTTGAGCCAGGATGCGCCCGTGCCGCACCCGCTCTCGCCGGAGTCGCTCGGCCGCTTCGCCGGACACTATCGCGGTCCAACATCCGAGACTGACGTCTCCGTCGTAGACGGTGGCCTCCAGGTCGACATGGTGACGACGAGCCCGTTGACCAAGGTCGAGGTGACACTGCCGCCGCAGCGCATGACGCCGGTAGGTGAGAGTCGCTTCGTGCTTGCCGATGGTGAATCAGTTGGGGAACGGGTCGACTTCATTGGTGATGGTGAGACGCCGGCTTTTATGCGCTTTCACGGACGGCTGCTCGATCGGGTGACCTAACCCCCCGGCCCCCTTCCCTCGCAGGGAAGGGGGAGTCCTGGTCTACCGAGGGTGACAGTATCTCGTCTGGGGGTGGCAACGTTATTCTGATTCAACCATCGGATGCATTCCGGCAGACGCAGCGCATCACGGCAACTCTCCCGGCAGTGGCAATGTTATTCTGATTCAACCATCGGTCGCAGCGTACTCCCCCTTCCCTGCGAGGGAAGGGGGCCGGGGGGTTAGGTAACGTGAACAAGCACACGTCGCTCACGGCCGCTGCCGAATTGGTTCGCGATGGTGCGACGATCGCCGTGGGCGGCAACCTGCTGCATCGTGGACCCTTTGCCTTCGTGCGAGAACTGGCGCGACAGGAGAAGCGTGGGCTGGAGATTGTGAAGACAGCCGGCGCCTATGATGTCGATCTGCTGGCTGCATCCGGTTGTCTGCGGGCGGCTTCCTGTGGGTTTGTTGGGTTTGAGAACGAGTTTGGGCTGGCGCCGAGCTATCGGCGGGCGGTGGAACAGGGGCAGGTCGAGGCGCGGGAGCATGCCTGCTACACCGTGATCCAGGGGTTGCGGGCAGCGGCGTTCGGACTGCCGTTCATGCCGGCAGCCGGCTTCGACGGGAGCGATCTGCCCGAAGCGCGGGGGTTCAGGTATGTGGCCGATCCCTACACCGGCGAGCATATCCTCGCGGTGCCGCGGCTGCGGCCGAATGTGGCCGTGATTCACGTTCCGGAGGCTGATGTCGAGGGAAACGCGCGTATCTACGGGACTCGATTCGAAGATGTGCTGATGGCAAACGCGGCCGAAGCGGTGATCATCACTACCGAGCGCATCGTCGACTGGACGGAGCTAGCCCGGCAACCGGAACTGACGGCGATCCCTGGTTTCCTCGTGCGTGCGGTAGTCGAGGCGCCCGGCGGCGCCTGGCCGGGAAGCTGCCACCCGTTGTATGACTACGACGCCGAGGCGGTCAGGGCGTATCTCGCGGCGGCGGGTGATCCCGGACACCTCCGCGACTACCTGACGATCACGGCAGATCGAGACGGTTCATCGATCCGCGCAACGATCCGCGCACGATAGGCTTTCCCATGGACCGCAGGTCAGCAGCAGAAGCATTACCGAAGACACGACCGGCCCCGTCTGACCTGATGGCGGTGGCGATGTCGCGATTGCTGCACAATGGCGAGACGGTCTTTCACGGGGTAGCGTCGCCACTGCCTATGGTGGCGATCCTGCTGGCCAAGCACACGCATGCCCCCGAATTGACGTATGTCAATATCACCGGCTCGGTGGACCCGACACCGGTAGAGCTGCCGCGGTCGACGGTCGCGCCACAACTGTTGCGTGGCACGGCAGCACTGACAACGCTGGCCGACCTGTTTGATATGTCAGCCCGTGGCGCGCTCGACACAGCATTTCTCGGAGGCGTCCAAATCGACGGCATGGGCCGGATCAATATGTCGGTGATCGGTGACTTTCACCGGCCGACCGTGCGGCTGCCCGGCGGCGCCGGCAGTGCCCTCGTGCTTCCGACGGCGGGACGCACGATCCTGTGGCGGACGCAACACACGCCGCGTGCGCTCGTCGAACATCTCGACTTCGTGACCGCCACTGGACACGTCGACCGCCTGGTGACACCGCTTTGCGTCTTCAAGCTGGAGGGGTCCGGATTCGCGTTGGAGCAGGTGTTTCCGGGCGTGACGCCCGCGCAGGTCAAGGAGGCGACCGGCTTCCGCTATCAGGAGCCGGCCACAGTGCCGGTCTTCGAACCAACCAGCGCCGAGATACGAGCGCTGCACGCGGTCGATCCGGACCGCGTGCGCGATATCGAGTTTCGTTGACTGGTCCCGTCCGATGAGCAGGTGGGACCAGACCGAGCCTTTTCCTTATGACGGCCGGCGGCGAAACGCGAGCGTTGTCAGGCCGGCGAGCAGCGCTACGCCGACCGCGAGCGCGGGCAACACCTGCCGGTTATCAGCCGTTAGTGCCCCGCCGGCGCCGCTGCGGGGCAGCGCCGCTGCTTGAGCCGCCGGCCGGGCAGCCGGTGCGGCAGCACGCTGGGCCGGCGGTGCCGCGGCGGCGGGCGCAGCCGCCGGACGATGGGCGGCGGGGGCGGCGGCGGCAGGTCGTGGCGTCGGTTGAGCGGCGGCTGCCTGAACGACAACCGTCCCCATCATTTGCGGGTGGATCATACAGATGTAGCTGAAGCTGCCAGGCTGCGAGAACGTGAAGCTGAATGACTGCCCGCTTGCCAGACGACCGGAATCCCAACCGCCGGCTGATGACGTCGAGGTATGCGGCGCCATGCCGTTGTTGGTCCAGGTGACGATGGCGCCGACGGGAACGGTGACGCTGGCCGGCTGAAAGGCAAAGTCGATGATCGACACCGCCGATGCGCCCTGCGCTTGAGCCGGCGATGCACCACCAGCCGCAACCGCGAAGCAGACCGCGGCCAATGCTGTCCCTCCGAGTGCGAGAGTCAGCCGCCGAACGATGGTGGTCGTGTGCCGATGCATATATTCCCTCTCAATGCAGAATCGGTCCCGGTAATTTGTACGTTGCTGGTACGTCCGTGGACTTATGTCGGGGGCCGTCTCTGGCAAATCTCGCTGAATCTACGTGCTGAAGGACGTTGGATGGTGCTGTGATAGCCTCAATGCCGGAACTGCCGACCCGCCCGAGGCTCATTCGATGGTTTACGATCTCATTCGACCGGTGCTCTTCCGGCTCTCCGGCGACGACCCGGAGCGCGCGCATGAGTGGGCGATGCATGCGCTGGCGACTGCCGGTCGATTGGCCGGCAGCAGACAGGTGCCGGGGTTGAGCGAACAGAATCCCCGGCTACAGACCGAAGTTGCGGGCCTCACCTTTCCCAATCCGGTCGGTGTCGCGGCCGGATTTGATAAGAACGCCGTGGCGCTGCCGGCGCTGGCCGCGCTCGGCTTCGGCTTCATCGAAGCCGGCACGGTCACTTTTCGACCTCAATCGGGCAATCCCCGTCCGCGCATCGTGCGGTTGCCGGAACGAGGGGCACTGATCAATCGAATGGGATTCAATAACGACGGCGCGGCGGTCGTCGCCCGGCGGCTCGGCCGAACTGGTTCCGCGCCGGTGCCAATTGGTATCTCCCTCGGCAAGTCCCGCATCACACCGCTTGAGGATGCGGTGGAGGATTATCGCGCGTCGTACCGGCTGCTGGCGCCGCACGCCGGCTATGTCGCGGTCAATGTCAGTTCACCCAACACACCAGGACTGCGAACCCTGCAGGAGCGGGCGCCGATCGCTGCGCTGCTCGCCGCGCTTCAGGCGGAAGGTGCGGTGCTTCAGTCGCGGACGGGTGCGCGGCCGCCCTTGTTCGTGAAGCTGGCGCCGGACCTCACCGATGACGCGCTCGACGAACTGATCGATGTGTGTCTGGCACACCAGATCGATGGGCTGATCGCGGTCAATACGACGACCGCGAGATATGACATGGCCGTCACGTTCGAAGGAGGACTGAGCGGACGTCCGCTCCTGCCGCGGGCGTTGGAGGTCGTGCGCTTCATCGATCGCGCCACGAAGGGCCGGCTGCCGATCATTGGTGTCGGTGGCATCTTCAACGCCGGCGATGCGTATGCGATGATCCGCGCCGGAGCCAGCGCCGTCCAGGTCTACACCGGCCTGATCTACGAGGGGCCGACGATCGCGCGTCGAATCAACCGCGGCCTGCTGCGGCTGATGGACCGCGACGGCGTACCATCGCTCCGCGAGCTCATTCAGGAGATTCCCACCACATCAGCTGTCGCCAAATAGGCGGTATGGAGGAACGAGAACGAGATGACACATGAGGCAGGCCAGATCAATGTCGAACGGCTGGCGCTGGCGCTGGTTGAGGCGGGCGCGATCCAGTTCGGCGCATTTCGCCTCAAGCTGCACGAAGAGCGGCCGGATGCGCCCCTGTCGCCGATCTACATCGACCTGCGCCTGCTTCGATCGCATCCGGACCAGATGGACGTGGCGGTCGCCGCGTATCGAGCGCTGCTGCAATCGTGTGCATTCGACTTGCTTGCAGACGTGCCGATGGCGGCAACGCCGTTCGTCGCGATCATCTCACACCTCACACGAATTCCGATGATCACGCCGCGTCAGCCGAAGACGCACGGCTCCGGTGCGTCGATCGACGGCGCCTATCGGCCCGGTCAAACAGCGGTGCTGATCGACGACCTCGTCACCAAGGCCGACAGCAAGCTGGAGGCGGCGCGCGTGCTCGAAGCCGAGGGACTGCGCGTCCGTGATGTGGTCGTGCTCGTCGACCGAGAACAAGGCGGACGCGAGCAGTTGACGGCGGCCGGTTACACGCTCCATGCGGCCGTCCGCTTTGCGGAACTGATGGACATCTACCGCCGCACTGGGGTGATCGATGACGAGGCGCATGCGCGGATCAGCGATTACATGGCCGTGACCCGCTAGCGCAGAACCATCCAGTTGGCGCCAGCTGTGGCCCCGCCAGGCCCGATTGTTCATGCTCACTCGTGTTACCACGACCCTCGCCATACGTTAACTGGCGCGGAGTTGACGATGGCGAGGGCCAGACGATGACGGACGCCGCGCGCCACACCCGACAGACGACGCTGTTTTACGGCTGGGCTGTCGTTGCCGGTGCGTTCGTCGTCATGTTCATGGGATTCGGAGCGGCGTACACGTTCGGCGCGTTCTTTCACTCGCTCCGCGACGAGTTCGGCGCGACCCGCAGCCAGATCGCGTTGATCTTCGCGCTGACCTCTTCGATCTACTTCGGACTTGGGGTGGTGAGCGGCCGGATCGCCGACCGTGTGGGGCCGCGCCGGGTGATCGTGGCGGGCGGGATCCTGCTCGGCTCCGGATTCTTGCTGGCCGCATTTACTCAGCAACTCTGGCAGATCTATCTCACCTACAGCCTGTGCGTGGGGCTGGGCGTGGGGTTGACCTATGTGCCATCGATTGGAACCGTGCAGCGGTGGTTTGTCCGGCGGCGCGGGTTCGCCTCCGGTTTGGCGGTAGCAGGCATCGGCCTGGGGAATCTGCTCTTCCCACCCGTGGCGGCGGTGCTGATCGACGCGGCTGGATGGCGAACCGCCTATATCGTCCTGGGTGTCGTCGTCCTCACCTGCACGCTCGCCGCGGCACTGGTGATCGAGCGCGGGCCGGAGGTGCGGGGTCTCCTACCCGATGGCGATACGTCGTCTGATCCAGCGAGCGTGGCGGTGTCATGGGGGATGACGCCGGGTGAGGCGTTGCGCACCCGGACGTTCAGAATCCTCTATCTGGCCTGTATCGCGACGACACTCGGTCTGTTCATCCCATTCGCCCACCTCGTCCCCTACGCCGAAGACCATGGGTTGTCGGAGTTTACCGGTGCGGTCTTGCTCGGGGCGATCGGCGCCGGCAGCGTCGGCGGACGGCTGCTGTTGGGGGGCAGCGCGGACCGGATTGGCCGGCGGCAGGCGCTGGCGGGATCGTTCGTGCTGATGGCGGCGACGCAGCTGTGGTGGCTTGCGGCGACGCAGACGTGGTCACTGGTTGTGTTCGCGCTGCTCTTCGGCGCTGGCTACGGGGGCTTCGTCGCGCTGATACCGGCGCTGGCGTCGGACTACTTTGGCATCCGGCACACGGGCGCGCTGATCGGCCTGCTCTACACCAGCGCGGCGATCGGCAGCCTGGTTGGACCGACGCTGGCCGGCGTCGCCTTCGACCTTCGTGACAGCTACACCCTTCCGATCCTCCTGAGTGCCGTCGCGAATCTGTTCGCCGCCGGCTGCATGGCGATCATCGGCGCTCCATCCCACATCCAGATGGAATGATTCCACGACATTTTCTTAAGGCCGGGTATCGCGTCTACTACTGGGCATGGGTGAACTCGCCGCGCTCGGAACCGCGCTCCTCTGGACGACAACGAGCACGCTGGTGGGCACCCAAACGTCGCGGGTTCCGACGGCGGTGATCGGCGCGGTCCAGCTGATCACGGCCACGCTATTACTCTGGATGATTGCCGGCGTTCTCCTGGTGGCGGGCGATGCCGTGGCACCGACGCTGCCGCAAGGGATGGCGCTGATCGCGTCGGCGCTGATCGGCCCCGGTCTGGGCGACCTGCTGTACTTTTACGGCATCCGCGTGATCGGTGTCTCCCGCGCGTTCCCGATCTCGATGGCGGGTTCGCCGCTCTTTACGATCGCACTCGCGGCGGTGTTCCTCGGAGAAGCGATCACGCTGCCAGTCGTCACTGGCGCGTTCCTGACGATCGCCGGTATTTCGCTGATCGCGACGAGGCGGCAGAGCAGCGAGATGGGAAGGGACGCCCGTGTCTGGCGCGGGATCGGCATCGTCCTGCTGGCGGCTCTCCTCTGGGCAGCATCAACGGTATCGCTGCGCGCGGCAGCCGACGGCGTCTCGGCGCCCCTCGCATCATCGATCCGGATTCCGGCGGCGGCGGCGTTTGCGTTCGTCCTAGCGCGTGGCACCGGCCGTGTCCTGCGACCGGGCCACTACGGTACGCGGAGCATGATCACCCTGGCGGCGGCCGGTATCCTGGGCGCGGGCATGGGCAGCATGCTCTATGTGGTCGCCGTCCAACACGCCGGGGCAGCGCGAACGGCGATCCTCTCGACACCGGCGCCACTCTTCGCATTGCCAATGGCGGCGCCGATCCTCCACGAACGGATCACCCATCGCGTCGTCGCCGGCACGATGCTATCGATCGTCGGGATCTGGCTGGTAACGCTGTGACTTCCAGCCGGGACCGTTGCCACAAACTATTCCTCGTCAGCACGACCGGTCCACTGAATCTGAGCTGGATCGTCAACCAGCTTGCGCTCGGCAGCGAGCTCACGCACGCGCACCATGCCGATCATCGTGTCTTCGTCAAGCAACACCCAGTCAGAGGTGGCTGGCGCGGCGAAGCGGGTGGCCGCGCGCAACGCTTTGCGCGTGCGTGCGTTCAGATAGATACCGGGGACTGCCTGTTCGTTCGTCGTCACGCTTTTCACCTGATGTGGGGAATTCGAGCACGAGGCGCGACGCACCGGTCCACCTCATGCAATCGTCACTCTGCACTGTGTCTGGTGCCAACGTCAATCGCTTGACCACGCTGCCGCGTCGGGAGCATCGCGCAGGAGGAGGCTTTCGGCGATCGTCCGGCGGACATGACGTTTCACTTCGCGTCCCGTGAAGTCGCCCAGATGCAGCGTCGTGTAGTGTTCCTCATCGGCAAATCGATTGCCGAAGGCGACCAGCCGTTCCACCCGGTCGGAGGTCGCCGGACGCCCTGCCAGTACCTTGAGCAGACCTTTGAGCAGCGTCAGCGTCAGCGCCGGAGGATGCAACGACTCGAGCGCCTCCATCACCGACTCTTCGCCGCCGTTCTCGGCAAGATAAGCGGCCGCCGCGACCCGCACGGCAGAGGTTGGCCCAAACCGCAACAAGCCCTCGAAGAAGGGTGCGGCATTCACCCCATACGCCTGGGTCGCCTGAGCCATAAAGTCCACCGCCCGCTCGCGCGAACCGCCCTCAAGCCCGAGCAACTCCCGATACACGTGCACGGCCTCCTCCGGACCCTGCATAGAACGCGAGACGAGCGCGAGCATCCGTTGCGGATCGAACGCCGTTACCCAGGGGTTCGCCGATTCGAATGTCACGTGCATCCTCACTCGCCGACGACAAGGGGCCGCACCATGCGCATTTCGCTGACCGAGGGTGTGTGCGGCAGCGGTTGCGTCTCCCCGGTTGGGCGGAACCCGCTCCGTTCGTAGAGCTTGATCGCTGGGATATTCTCGTCCGTGACCCACAACTCGAGACTTTGCGTTCCCTTCGATTGTGCCCAGTCAGCGACGGCCGCGATCAGCGCCGCACCGCCGCTCTGTCCGCGTGCATGAGGATCGATCCAGACGCCAACGAGCGCCACGGAAGTCGGGTCATCCACCGATCGAACACCGGTGCCCAAGCCAACCGCCCCGTTCCCCGATTCTATGATGAATGTAACGCGGTCCTGACCGGCGGCGCCGGTGGCAGCGCGCTCGTGCCAGGAGGAATCCGGCCGCAATTGCTCCTCGGCGAGCGTCGTGCCAAAGGCCATCGGTGAATCGGCGAGCGCCCGGAGGCGAAGGGACCGGAGCACGAACCCTTCGTCGGCGCGCACGCGGCGGACTCGAAGCGCGTCCCCCATTGACGTCTGACTCCTACCCAGGCGGACTACGATTCAGCAGATCGAGGATCCAGTGACGATGCTCCAGGTAGTGGCGGTACGTATCGCCGCTGACCTTCGCCAAGACGGTCCGCTGGCTCGGGTCGTTGTGCCAGTATGGGCGCGACAGATCGTCATCCGACAGCCGGCTGATCTCCGCGACGATCGCAGCATGCGACCGGTGGAAGTCATCAAGCACCTCGGCGAGGGGTTGGTCCTTATGCTGTTCCTCGATCATCGCGTTGAGCTCGTCCAGGCCGGCGGCGGCATACGATACATCGTCGAGGCCGACGACCTCATGGTCATTGCCTGCGCGGAGGTGAGCGACGATCATGCGTTCCCAGGTTGCCAGATGGGCAAGATGATCCTTGATCGACCAACCGGACCCGTCGGTCCTGACCATCTGCGCCTCCGATAACCCATCGATCAGCGACTCCAGCACCTGGCGTGCAGGCGGGATCCGTTCTAGAAGCTCGGACTTCGACGTGGGTAGCGGCAAAGCTTCCATCACCGCTGGATCGAGCACGTCAACCATCCTTTATCACCGCGATTGATCGGCGTACGGCGAATTGAAACTTGATCGCCTGGAGGATCCTGGCGCGGGACCGCACTCCTGGGTTATCCCATACCCTGTAACAGCGGCTACCACGTGCGGACGCGCGTCCGCCGTCACGCGACCGTCTGACCTGCAGAGTATACCGTTGACGATAATCATGGCGTGACGAGAGGCCGCCGTCGTTCCGTGTCCGATGGTGCAACCGATCACTCTGCAATGGCAGCCGTTTGATTCGATATTGACCCGCCATGAAAGTGTCGATGTTTCCAGAAGCAGGGTCGCAGGACGAGATAGGGGCGCCGTCGCGTATCGCCCCAGGCACACGCCTGATCGTGATCGCGACGCCAATCGTCATTCTGCTCGGCGCCATTGGCCTGATTCTTGCCTGGCGCAGCTATCAATCCGAGCGGGATCAAGTGATCGACGAAAGCCGCCTGCTCGCGGTTTCGGCAGCGGCGGACGCCAACCGGTTTCTCCGCGGCGAGATCGCGCTGCTGGAAGCTGTCGCGTCGAGTCCGACGATGCGGGGACCAAACTGGGCCGCGGTTGAAGTCTATCTCCACGAGCTGGTTGCATCGCAACCGCAGATGCTCAGCATCAGCTGGATCGACCTGACCGGATCGACTCGTGCCGCCGCCCCCGCCGGTATGGCAGATCCGGCGGCCGATCTATCGGGACGCGAGTACTTCAAAGCGGTGACACAGCAACAGGCGTCGTATGTCAGCGCGGCACAAGCCGGCGAACCGGACGATCACGCCGCCATCACCATCGCCGTACCGACCCGTGATACCGGCGGCGAACTGATAGGATTGATCGGCGCGCGCATCGGCCTCTTCTCGCTCGAAGAGTCGCTCACCGCGTTTCAGCCACGCGGGTCCGGACGGTTGCTGGTGGTAGACCGTGCCGATCAGTTGATCGTCAACACCGAAGAATCGGCGGGGTTTCACGACCTCAGCGCATCCGAGCTGCTGCGCCGGTCGCGCGAGCGTGATACCGGTGTGCAGGCGGACATTGACGGTCTGCAAGGGGATCCGAACCGAATTGTGTCGTTTGCATCCGCGCCGGTTGGTGGGTGGATGGTGTTCGTCGAACGGCCCGCCGATGCCGCGTTCTCCCGTGCCGAGGAGACCTTGATCACGGAGGTGGTCGCGCTGACGTTCGTCGTGCTGGTCGGCGTCGGCGGATTGGTCTGGACCGGCCGCTGGCTCAATCGCGCGGCGGCAGAGCGCGAGCAGCTGCTGACCAACGAACGCACAGCACGGGCGGAAGCGGAATATGCCGTGCACCAGCGCGATCTTGTGCTCTCTGGTGTCAGTCACGATCTGAAGAGTCCCCTCACGACGATTCGCGGTCTTGCCCAAATTCTGCGGCGACAGGCCGGCCGGCTCGCGGAAGCACCGCCCGGCCTCAGCGACGGTTTGGACCGGATCGACGCGGCATCGGTGAAAATGGTGTCGATGATCGACGAGCTCCTGGACGCCGCCCGGCTGGAGACGGGACAGCCGCTCGAGCTACATCAGGAGCCGATGGATCTGGTCGCGCTCGTCCGTGGCGTTGCCGACACGCATCAGCGCACGACCGACCGCCATCGCATCGTCGTCGAAGAAGGTACGACGCCTCTCGTCGGGGATTGGGACCGCCCCCGCTTGGAGCGTGTGCTCGATAACCTCCTCTCGAACTCGATCAAGTATAGTCCGGAGGGCGGCACGATCACGCTGACCCTCTCGGGCATCCGCGATGACAATGACGAGGGTGGTGGTTGGGCCAAGCTGACCGTACAGGACGAGGGGTTAGGCATCCCCGCTGATGAACTCTCGCTCGTATTCGATCGGTTCTACCGCGGTGAAAACGTGGCGGGGAAGATCGCGGGGACGGGCATCGGGCTGGCCGGCGCCCGGCGGATTGTGGAGCAGCACGGCGGCACCCTCATCGCCGCGCGTGCTCCGGGCCGCGGGTCGATCTTCACCATGTGTCTGCCGTTTGAGCCATAACGCACGGCGCCCGCCGAGGCGCCGGCCCTACACGCGGATCGCGGCTTCGGCCGGTTCAGGCGCGTGGGCGCGCAGGTGGTGATCAAACCAGGCAAGCTGCTCATCGAAGCGTTGCACCCGCCGGCTCGGCTTGCCCGCACGAGAGAGATCGTGGTTCTCTTCCGGGAAGCGAATGAATCGCGTCTCAACGCCGCGGAGCATCAGCGCGGTGTAGAACTGCTCCGCCTGCTCGATCGGACAGCGCAGGTCGTTCTCGCTGTGCATGATCAGCACCGGCGTGTTGATCTGGTTGACGTAGTAGATGGGCGAGCGGCGGAGGTAGTGCATCGGGTCGACCCACGGATCGGCCCCGATCTCCCGGTGCTGCATGAACCCGATGTCGCTGGTGCCGACCTTGCTCAACCAGTTATTCACGGCACGCTCGGAACAGGCGGCGGCAAAGCGGTCGGTGTGGCCGATCAGCCAGCTGGTCATGTAGCCGCCATAGCTGCCGCCAAGCACGCCGATCCGATCCGGATCGACCCAGGGCACCCGCACGAGCGCGTCCAGGCCCGCGACCAGATCCTGGTAGTCCAGCACGCCAGTGTTGCCATTGACCGACTCGGCGAAGCGTTCGCCATAACCGGTACTGCCGCGGAAGTTGAGGTAGAACACGCCGTAGCCGTGGCCGGCCTGCACCTGAAATTCATCGTGACAGTTGTAGCCGTACTGCGCGTGCGGGCCGCCGTGAATGTTGAAGAGGATCGGATACCGCTCGCCCTCGCGAAATCCGAACGGCTTCATCAGCCAGCACTCGACCTGTGTTCCATCTTCGCTGGTGACAATCAACCGTTCCGGCGTCGCGCGATACACCTCCGACTTCCACGTTGCGTTGAGGTCGGTCAGCGGACGTTCGGCGCCGCCCTCGAAGAGGAAGACTTCGACGGGCGTATCGGCGCTCGTGGCGGTGAACGCGATTCGGCCGGCGCTGGCGCTATAGCTCGTGATCTGCCGATCGCCACCGAGCAGCCGTTGCGGGGTGCCGCCTTCCACGGGTGTCTCGTACAGATGCACGGCGCCGGCGTCCAGGCAGAGGAAGCGGATCGAGCGGCCATCCGGCGACCAGGAGAGCGAGCCATCGACGATTGTATGGTCGAACCCGGAGGTGAGACAGCGAGGTTCATCGCTGGACAGATCGAGCACCCATAGCTTGGTATTGAAGCCGCCGCCGATCGGGTGTTCGTGGCCGAGGTAGGCGATCATGCCACCATCCGGCGACCAGCACGGACTTCCCTTCGGTCCGGGTGTGTCGGTGTCTGATGAAGGACTGCCACCTGCCGCGGGAATGGTCCAGAGGTCCCGGGTCGTGTCGGTGTCGCGCGTCTGATGGCGGGCCGAGACAAAGGTAATTCGGGTGCCGTCCGGCGACCAGACAGGATCGCCGTCGCTCCATTCGCCGTCGGTCAGGCGAAGGGCTGTCTGCATGCCGTTGTCCTCAAACGGGACGCGCCAGACCTTGGCCGGCCGGTCGTAGGTGAAGCCCTCGCCGTTCATTTTGTAGCGGACCCGATCGATCACTCGCGCCCGCGAGCGGTGCCGTTCCTTCTCCTCTTTGCTCAGGTCATCCTCGGGCGTGAGCCGGGAGATGACCAGGAGCGCGCGGCTGTCCGGCGACCAGACAGGCCGCGCGGCGCCGTTGGGCAGGGTGCAGAGCTGCCAGGCATCGCCGCCGTCCAGGGGCAGGATCCAGAGCTGGGGGCGGGCGTCCCGACTCTCCTTGCCGCGCGGGTCGCGCACGAAGGCGAGATAGCGGCCGTCGGGACTGATACGCGGCTGCGTGTCCCGCCTGGGGCCGTTGGTGAGTCGCCGCGCTCGACCGTCCTGAACGTCCACCGACCAGATCGCCGCGCGGTATTCGTCCTCATCTTTGTCCAACACCGTAACGACGAAGACGGCGGCCTCACCGTTCGGTGCGAGTTGTACATCGTCGACGAACGTGATCCGAAAGAGGTCTTCGGGGGTCATGCCGCGCAGTGCTGCCATCTTTCCCATCCCCATCGTCAGTGCTCGACGTACCGGATTGAGATGATGATAGCGCCACGGCCGCGATCACGAAGCGCCGGAGGCGCCGGACTCGCGCTGCATGCCGAGGTCTACCCCCGTCCGCAGTTCCTTCTCGTGGATCACGTAGCTCTGGGTGACGCGCATGCCGGCGCGATCGTAGACCCTCGGCGCGCCGGTGAGGCTCTCGGCATCGACACTGAGCCCGACGTTTCGCACTCCCCGCTCATGGAATGCGGCGAAGGCGTGTTGCAGCAGCGCGAGCGCAAGGCCGCGGCCTCGCCAGGGACGGCGAACACCAACACCTTCGACCCAGCCACGGCCGGCAACGGTCTTGGCGAGGGTCACACCCGCGAGTTCTCCCCGATCCGAAGCGAGGAACCAGAGTGTGGGGTCAAACTCCGGTTGTTGGGTCATGCTGAGAAAGCGTTCGAAGGTGCCGGGCGGTCGGCCCCAGTGATCGCGGAAGGCGTCTTCATGGGTCTCGAAGGCCGCGCGTTCGTCCTGGCCGGGGATGAAGGTGCGCACCATGATGCCTTCCGGCCAGCGGGGCTCCGGCGATGCCAACAGGTCGATCTCCATCACATACACGCCGCGCACGGGCAGGTAGCCGGCCCCCTCGATCAAGGCGCGCGCCGAAGCATGGGAGGCGAGCACATAGTGACGGACGGAGACACGTGCATCCGGCGGAGCCAGGTTCATGCGATCGCCCGCCCATTGCTCGCCCCAATCGACGAGGAAGCGACCGACGCCCCGTCCCCGATGCTCCGGATGCACGTAGCCATAGACAGACACGGAGACATAGGAACGGTTGAGGATATCGGCGGAGCCAACGATGCGGCCGGCGCCATCGACGACGACGACCGCCTCTTCGGATAGGTCGATGCCATGCCAGTCCTGCAGCAATTCCTCGGTGGTCATCTCCGGCTTGCCGATGTCGGCCTGCTGGCAGGCGGCGATCAACGACGCCACCGCCGGGGCATCGTCGATCGTCGGTGACCGGTGGTGAAAGCCATCGGGAGGATGTAGCCGATTCATCGTGTTCCCCTCGTGCTGGAGCGCGGCCATCTTGGCCGCATGGATTCTCGCTGGCGTTGCGGCCAGGATGGCCGCGCTCCCAGGGAGTCGCGCGACGGTGACATATGAGATGGCGCGACATCCAGTCACTCGATGATCGCGTGCGAACCGGGATAAGGGATGGTCAGGATCACGCGGGTCGCGATGTGAGCGGCTCGCTCAGTCGGAGTGCGGCTCCTGGTGATCGGTGACACCGCGCTTCCAGTAGCCGCGAACTTTCATCCAGTCCTTGTTCACGCCTCGGTCATCGAGCAGGTGCCGGCGCACGGCGTTCATGGACGATGCCTCACCGGCGGCCCATGTATACGCGTCGCCAGGCGGAAACGTGAACGCGCGGATCGCTGACTCAAGGAGGTTGGTCGTCCCCGGCTTTGCATCGGAACGATGCAACCAGTCAAGTTCGAGATCGGTCGCTGTTTTGAACTCCTGTTCTTCGGTAGCGTCTGCTACCTCGACGAACGCGAAGACGCGAACCCCGGGGCGGAGCTCCTGAAGGCGCCGGCCGATCGCTGGTATTGCGG